>NZ_JBEYFP010000148.1:0-11701 GCF_040634455.1 Kitasatospora sp. NPDC007106 | reverse complement strand
GGCACCGGGGTCGGTGTCGGCGAGGGGGTGGGCGTGGGGGTCGGGGCGGGCGTGGGAGACGGCGTCGGGGTGGGGCACGGGTGCGGGGGCTTCGGGGGCTTGGGCGGTTTCGGGGGCTTCGGCGGCTTGGTGGGGTGCGGCGGATGGGCCGGATGGGTCGGGTGCGGGGGATGTGCGGGGTGCGTGGGGTGCACCGGATGGGCGGGGTGCGTCGGGTGGAGCACCGGATGCACCGGGTGCCCGGGGTGGGGCTGGCCGGGGTGGGCGGGCAGGGACGGCTGCCCGGGGTGGTGGACGGCGGCCGTGACCGCGTCCATGTCCACGTCGATCGTGACGTCCGTCCAGACCTCCACTTCGATGTCGACCCCGCCGGCGCCGGTCACCGAGACGGCGACCCGAGCGCAGGAGTCGACGTCCGTGTCGACCCCGGGGGCGGCGGACCGCCCGTACGCGGCACCGGTCAGCAGGGCGCAGGCGGCGGTCGCGCCCAGCACGGCGCCGGCCAGTCGGACGCCGCGGGCCTGCGGGGTGATCGGTCCCGGCATGGTGGATCTGGTGCCTTTCGTTCCGGCGACGGTGCGGCGGCGGTGGTTCGGTGACGATCGGAGGGCGGACACGAGGCGGTGCCGGGCACCCGAACGGGCTGCCCGACACCGTGTCAACTCGATCTTGTACAGCCGGGTTACGGCCGTCACCCGGTCAGCCGCGGCCACCCGCGATCTCGACGTTCTCCAGCACGCCGACCGCGTCCGGCACCAGGATCGCCGCCGAGTAGTAGGCGGTGACCAGGTAGGAGATGAGGGCCTTGTCGTCGATGCCCATGAAGCGCACGGACAGGCTCGGCTGGTACTCGTCCGGGATGCCCGTCTGGTGCAGGCCGATCACCCCCTGGTTGTCCTCGCCGGTGCGCATCACCAGGATCGAGCTGGTGTGCTCCTTGGTGATCGGGATCTTGTTGCAGGGCAGGATCGGCACTCCTCGCCAGGCCGGCACCTTCTGGCCGCCCAGGTCGACGTGGTCCGGGTACAGCCCGCGGGAGTTGAGCTCCCGGCCGACCGCGGCGATGGTCTTCGGGTGGGCGAGGAAGTACTCCGAGTCGCGGCGGCGGCTCAGCAGCTCGTCCAGGTCGTCCGGGGTGGGCGGGCCGGAGTGGGTCTGGATCCGCTGGTCGAAGTCGGCGTTGTGCAGCAGGCCGAACTCCGGGTTGTTGACCAGCTCGTGCTCCTGCCGCTCGCGCAGCGCCTCGATGGTCAGCCGCAGCTGGTGCTCGATCTGGTTCATCGGCTGGTTGTAGAGGTCGGCGACCCGGGTGTGCACCTTGAGCACGGTCTGCGCGACGCTCAGCTCGTACTCGCGGGGGCGCAGCTCGTAGTCCACGAAGGCGCCGGGCAGTTGGTGCTCGCCGTGGTGGCCGGCCGACATGGCGATCTCGGCCTCGCCGCGCTCGTTCTGCCGCTGCGCGGGCAGCGAACGGAACTCGTGGATGTGCGCCTGCAGCGCGGGGGAGCCGGCCAGCACGGCCTCGAACTCGGTGCGGGAGAGCGAGAGGACCGTTCCGGCGGTGAGGGACTTCGCGGTGTACTCCCAGACGGCCTCCGGGTCGAGCAGCGCGGACTCGCCGAAGCGGTCGCCGTCGCCGATCACCCCGAGCTCGGTGTCGTCGCCGTACCGGCCGCTGCCGACCCGGCTGACCTTGCCGTGCGCGATCAGGTGGATCCGGTCGGACGGGGTGTCGCGCTCGGCCAGCACCTCGCCCGGCCCGAAGTCCCGCTGGACGCAGCGGTCGGCCAGCACGGTGAGCACGTCGACGTCCTCGAAGCCGCGCAGCAGGGCGAGTTCGCCGAGCTCCCGGGGGATCACCCGGACCTGGGAGCCGGTCTTGACGAACTCGATCCGGCCGTCGCCGACCGTGTAGGTCAGTCGGCGGTTCACCCGGTAGGCGCCACCGGCTGTCTGCACCCAGGGCAGGACCCGCAGCAGCCAGCGGGAGGTGATCTCCTGCATCTGCGGGGCGGACTTGGTGGTCGTGGCGAGATTGCGCGCGGCAGCCGTGGTGAGGCTGGACTGCTGCTGCACCTGCGGTGCCTCCGGGCTCGCGTCCACGGACATCGGCAGGGTTCTCCTTCGTATGGTGCGCCGCCTCGCGCGGGCATGGCGGAGCGTCAGATCCTGTGTCGGGAAGGGAAGGCGGCGCCAGTCGTGTGCGGTGGACCGGCGCCCGGAACGGAACACTAGATCGTCACGCACCCTTGATCCGTCCGGCTGGCCGTCAGCCACCCCATCAGGTGAAAACACCTGCAGAAAGGATTGACCGGTGATCGACACGGCCGAACGGCTGCGGACAGAACCGGGCGCGCGGATCGGGTGCGGGGCGCGTTGTCGCGGCCGGACGACGCCGGACGCGCCGGGGCCCGCCGCCGGCTCCGCGAGCCGTCCGGCGGGCCCCCGCTGCCCCGCTGCCTGCTGCTTCTCCCCGTGCGGGATCAGGCCCTCCGCAGCTCCAGGGTGCAGCACTTGACGCTGCCGCCGGCCTTCAGCAGCTCCGACAGATCGAGACCGATCGGCTCGAAGCCGCGGTCGCGCAGCTGTTCGGCGAGCGCCGTCGCGTTCTGCGGCAGCACGACGTGCCGGCCGTCCGAGGTCGCGTTGAGACCGAAGACGGCGGCGTCCTCGGCGGTGGCGACCACCGCGTCCGGGAAGAGCCGCCGCAGCACCGCCCGGCTGCCCGGGGTGAAGGCCTCCGGGTAGTAGGCGACCGTCCGCTCGTCCAGCACCGCGAGGGCGGTGTCCAGGTGGTAGAAGCGCGGGTCGACCAGGGTCAGCCCGATCACCGGGCGGCCGAAGAACTCCTGCGCCTCGGCGTGCGAGCGCGGGTCGCTGCGGAAGCCGGTGCCGGCCAGCAGCAGGTCCCCGCAGAGCAGGTAGTCGCCCTCGCCCTCGTTGACGAAGCCGGCGGTCGCCACCTCGGCCAGGCCCAGGCCGAGCAGCCGCTCGCGGTAGGCGGGGGCCTCGTCCGCCCGCTCGCGGTCGCGGAACCGTGCGACCAGCGCCCGGCCGTCCAGCACCGTGGCGCCGTTGGCGGCGAAGACCATGTCCGGCAGGCCGGGCACCGGTTCGACCGTCTCCACGGTGTGCCCCAGGTCCAGGTACGTCCGGCGGAGCTGCTCCCACTGGGCGACGGCGAGCGCGGTGTCGACGGGCTTGCCCGGGTCCATCCACGGGTTGATGGAGTAGACGACGTCGAAGTGGGTGGGACGGCACATGAGGTAGTGCCGGGGCTGGGCGAGGCGCATGGTGGTGACCCCCAGGACGTGGCGGCGGGCCGCCGGGTGTGCGGCCGCGCCGCGAACGCTACGCGGGGTCCGCCGAACGGCGAGTGAACCGCGGGCGGCAGTGCAGTGACATCCGGCCACCTGGGTAAACCTTTCTCCGCCGCCCGAAACCCGTCGGCGCCCCCGGCCGTTGGAGGGATGTTCGGCGGCTCGGGGGCCGCCGGTCACCGGCTGCGGGACCGCACCCGACAGCCTGTCGGAGGAACACGTACGGGGGGAACACACCACCATGTCCGGAACCACCATGCCCGCAAGCACCGTGCCCGGGACCGCCGCGGCCGAGGACGCCGCCGAGGTCGTGATCGTCGGCGCGGGGCCGGCCGGGCTGGTCCTCGGCAACCTGCTGCTCGGCGCCGGGGTGCGGTGCACCGTCCTGGAGCGGCAGAGCCGCGCCCACGTCGAACAGCGCGCCCGGGCCGGGTTCCTGGCCGCCAACACCGTCCGGGTGCTCACCGAGAACGGCCTCGCCGACGGCCTGCTGAAGGACGGCCGGCAGCACGACACCTGCGCCTTCCGCACCGACCGCGGCGAGTTCCACCTGGACTACGGCAGCCTCGGCCGCGGCGAGGCCCACACCGTCTACCCGCAGCAGCACCTCGTCCGGGACCTGGTCGCCGAGTTCCTCGCCCGCGGCGGCGACCTGCGCTTCGAGACCCCGGTGGTCGGCATCACCGGTATCACCGGCGACCACCCCGCGGTCACCGCGCAGTCCGCGGACGGCACCCTGCACCGGCTGTCCGCCCGGTTCGTCGCCGGCTGCGACGGCCGCCACGGCACCGCCCGCACCGCCGTCCCGGCCGGGGCCGTCCGCCGCTACCGCCGCGACCACGGCGTCACCTGGCTGGCCCTGCTCGCCGCCGCCCCGCAGAGCATGGGCCCCGTCGCCTACGCCGTCCACGAGGACGGCTTCGCCGGCCACATGGCCCGCACCCCCGACATCACCCGCTACTACCTCCAGGTGCCGAGAGGCGAGTCCCCGGACGCCCGGCCGGACGCCCGGATCTGGGCCGACCTCGCCCACCGGATGCGCGCCGACCGGCACGGCCCGCTGCACGAGGGCCCGATCGTGGAACGCCGGACGGTCGAGATGACCTCCGACGTCCTCGACCCGATCCAGTACGGCCAGCTCTTCCTGGTCGGCGACGCGGCCGGCCTGATCAGCCCGGCCGCCGCCAAGGGCGCCAACCTCGCCGTCATGGAGGCGGAGATCCTCGCCCGGGGCCTGACGGCCGCGCTGCGCGGCGGCGACGAGCAGCCGCTCGCCCGCTACTCCGCCGACTGCCTGCCGCGGATATGGCGGGCGCAGGAGTTCTCGCACTGGATGATCAACCTGCTGCACGGCCCGGCCGGCAGCGGCGACGACGCCGTCTTCCTGCGCGCCCTGCAGCAGGCCCGTCTGGAGAGCCTGCAGACCTCCCGCAGACACCAGGACCACTTCGCCGAGAACTACGTCGGCATCTGACGATCAGTCAATCCACACACCACGAAACCCGCTCCACGGGGGAGACAACCGCATGGGCAACCCGCCCGGCGCGGCACAGCCGCGCCTGCATCCGCACGACCTCGACCGCATCCGCCGGGCCGCCGCCTTCGTCGCGGCCAACGACACCGGCACCGTCCTCGCCGACCTGCTGCCCGGCCTGGCGCCCGCCGAACGGGACGCCGTCGCCGCGCACAGCCGCTTCACCCACGCCGCCGTCCTGGTGTTCCCGCACTCGCTCGGCGACCTGCACGCCCTGCTCCTGGCGGAAGGGCTGGAGGCGGGCCCGATCGCCCCCAGCACGGTCGTCCGCGCGCGGCTCGCCCGCCGCTACGGGCGCAGCGCCGACAGCCTGGAGGTCGGCATCCTGCGCGCCCCGGTGACCGCGGCCGACGGCAGCCCCTGCGAGATCGAGATCTTCGCGCTCGCCGTCCCGCCCGGCTCCGGCCTCGACACCCTCGCCGCCGGCGAGCGCGCCCACGACCACGAGGCGCACCTCGCGCTGGAGGTGACCACGCCCGACCCGGTCGTGCTCGCCGGGCTGCGCGCCACCCTGCTGGACCGCGGCCGCACCACCGCCGACGGCGGCGGGCACAACGCCCACGAGGACACCACCGTCCTCTACTTCCGCACCGGCGCGGAGTCGGGCCACCGGCGGCTGGAACTCAACACCTCCGGCCACCACGCGGGCGTCCTCGCCGCCCACGGCAGCACCGGCGACCGCCCTGCCGACCGGCTGCTGCACCTGATGACCGGCGCCTGGGCCACCCAGGCCGTCGCGGTCGCCGCCGAACTGCGGCTCGCCGACCACCTCGACACCGCCCCGCGGCCGACCACCGAGCGGCTCGCCGAGCTCACCGGCACCCACCCCGACCGGCTGCGGCGGCTGCTGCGCTACCTCACCGAGCTCGGCGTGTTCGCCCCCGACGGCACCGGCTCGCACCGCCCCACCGAGCTCGGACGGCTGCTGCGCACCGACGCGGACCGGTCGCTGCACCCGCTCGCCCTGCTCTACGGCGGCCCCTTCTACCGCTCCTTCGGCGCCCTCGGATACGCCGTCCGCACCGGCCGGGACGCCTTCGAACACACCTACGGCGCCCACCACTTCGCCCACTTCGCGGCCGACCCGCAGCTCGCCGACCTGTTCGACCGGTCGATGGCCGCCAGTACCCAGATGTTCGACCCGATCGCCGAACTCGTCGACTTCGGCGCCGCCCGCGTCGTGGTCGACGTCGCCGGCGGCAACGGCGCGCTGATCTCCGGGGTGCTCGCCGCCCACCCGCACCTGGAGGGCGTGCTGCTGGAGCGGCCGCACGTGGTGGAGGCCGCCCGGGAGACGCTGACGAAGGCCGGCTGCGCCGACCGCTGCCGCCTGGTGGCCGGCGACTTCACCGAGGAGGTGCCCGCCGGAGGCGACGTCTACCTGCTCTCCCGGGTGCTGCACGACTGGGACGACCGGCAGTGCCTGGCGATCCTGCGCCGGCTCGCCGAGGCGGTGCCCGAGCACGCCGAACTCCTGGTGGTGGAACGGCTGCTGCCCGCCGAGGAGGACGCCGGCCCGTCCCTCGCGGTGCCCTGGGACGTCCACATGCTGTGCAACGTCGGCGGCCGCGAGCGCACCGCCGAGCACTACGGCAGGCTGTTCGCCGAGGCCGGCTTCGAGCTCACCGGTGTCGCCGAACTCCCGCTGGACGGCGCCCTGCTGGCCGCCCGCCGGACGCGCTGACGGCACCGGGCCCGGTACGACCGGGCGGGACGGCCGTCGGTGCGCCGTCCCGCCCGGCAGTGCCTCACCGCATCTGCACCTCCGTCCGGCGCACGGCCGAGCGGAGCACGAAGGCACCGCCGATCTCGATCAGGCCGAGCAGCAGCAGCCACAGCCCGAGCAGCCTGGCCAGCGCGACGGCGGACTCGACCGGGTAGGCGAGCACCACGATGCCCGCGATCACCCCGATCGCGCCCAGGAAGACCGCGAGCCCGCGGCCCGGCATCGACTTGGTGGAGATCGCCACGAACAGCGTCACGATCCCGGCCAGCAGCCAGTAGAGGCCGACCACGATCGCCAGGAATCCGACGGTCTGCAGCTGGTGCCGCAGCACCAGCACACCGGCCACCACCGACAGCAGGGCGATCAGCACGTGCAGCACCCGGCCGCCGGTGCCGTCCTCGTGGGTGAAGGCGGTGACGAAGCGGACCGCCCCGGCCACCAGCAACTGCAGGCCGATGATGATCGCGACCACTCGGGTGGTCTCCTCGGGCCAGGCGAGCATCACGATGCCCGCCACCAGGGTCAGTACTCCGAAGGACAGCGGCCAGAGCCACGACCTGCCGAGCCCGGTCAGCAGGTCCTGCGGGTCCGTGGGGGCGGGACGGGAGGGTGCGGTCATGGTGTGCTCCCTCGTTCGGCGGAGCCGGCGCACGGGGCGCCCGGAGCCCCAGTCTCCCGCCGCCCCGGCCGGCGGAGATCACCCGCGCCGGGTGGTGCGGGCGCACCCCGCTCCGGGGACGGTTGATCCGGAGTACCCCGCCTGCCGCACCCCCCGGGGCAGGCAGGCCGCCCGAGACGGGAGACGCACGGTGAACGACTACCCGCTGCTCAACATCTTCTGGACATGCTGTCGGAGGGCAGCCCGATCCCGTCGGTGCGGTTGACACGGATCTTCCGGCAGGCGCAGCAGTCGGGGGTGGTGACGAACGCGCACCGGATCAACGAGGGGCTGCCGCCGGTGACGGAGGGGCTGCCGGACTTCTTCCTGTTCGCGGAGGAGGACGCGGAGCGGGCGGCGGGGCTGACGGTGGACGTGGTGGCGCGGCGGATCCCGCAGCGGTTCGGCCTGGATCCGCGGCGGGACGTGCAGGTGCTGGCGCCGATGCACCGTGGTCCGGCGGGGGCGGGGAACCTGAACACGCTGTTGCAGGGGGCGGTGACGCCGGCCCGGGAGGGGTTGGCGGAGCGGCGGTTCGGCGGGCGGACGTTCCGGGTGGGGGACAAGGTGACGCAGATCCGGAACAACTACGAGAAGGGGGCGAACGGCGTCTTCAACGGCACGGTGGGGGTGGTCGTCTCACTGAGCGTGGAGGAGCAGCGGCTGACGGTGCGCACCGACGAGGACGAGGAGGTGCCGTACGACTTCGACGAGCTGGACGAGCTGGCGCACGCGTACGCGGTGACGATCCACCGGTCGCAGGGGAGCGAGTATCCGGCGGTGGTGATTCCGGTCACTACATCGGCATGGTCGATGCTTCAGCGAAATCTTCTCTACACGGCTGTGACGAGGGCGAAGAGACTGGTTGTACTGGTGGGGTCACGGAGGGCGATCGGGCAGGCGGTGAGGGCCGTCAGTGCAGGTCGCCGGCACTCCGCGCTTGATCATCGGCTGGCGATTGGATGATCCGCCGGGGGTGCGGTACGGTCCCGGGTTGTCTTGACGTGAAGAGATTTAGGGCGGAACCTGGTCTGGTGCCGATCTTGTCCGGTTCACACCGGCTTCGGCGACAGGTTTTGTATGGCGGGCCCCTTTTCGGCCCACCCCGGGTGCGCGGCTGTCCTCCGGATGGGGGATCGTAGGAACGTCAGGGCACTCGGATGAGGATTCATTTCGTCGGTGAGGAAGACGTGAGCGACAACTCGGTAGTACTGCGGTACCAGGACGGCGAGTACGAGTACCCCGTCGTCGAGAGCACTGCGGGCAACGCCGGCTTCGACATCTCGAAGCTGCTCCCGCAGACCGGCCTGGTCACCCTGGACAACGGCTTCGGCAACACCGCCGCCTACAAGTCCGCGATCACCTTCGTGGACGGCGACAACGGCATCCTGCGCTACCGCGGCTACCCGATCGAGCAGCTCGCCGAGCGCGGCAACTTCATCGAGACCGCGTACCTGCTGATCAACGGTGAGCTGCCGAAGGCCGAGGAGCTGACGGCCTTCAACGACGAGATCACCCAGCACACCCTGCTGCACGAGGACGTCAAGCGCTTCTACCAGGGCTTCCCGCGGGACGCCCACCCGATGGCGATGCTGTCCTCGGTGGTCGGCGCGCTCTCGACGTTCTACCCGCAGAGCCACAACCCGTTCGACGCGGACCAGCGCCACATGTCGACGGTGCGCCTGATGGCCAAGCTGCCGACGATCGCGGCCTACGCCTACAAGAAGGCGATGGGCCAGCCCTTCGTCTACCCGCGCAACGACCTGAGCTACGTCGAGAACTTCCTGCGGATGACGTTCGCCGTCCCCGCCGAGGACTTCGAGATCAACCCGGTCATCGTCAACGCCCTCGACAAGCTGCTGATCCTGCACGCGGACCACGAGCAGAACTGCTCGACGTCCACCGTGCGCCTGGTCGGCTCCAGCCACGCCAACCTGTTCGCCTCGATCTCGGCGGGCATCTCGGCGCTGTGGGGCCCGCTGCACGGCGGTGCGAACCAGGCCGTCCTGGAGATGCTCGAGCAGATCCAGAAGGACGGCGGCGACGTCGACGCCTTCATCCGCAAGGTGAAGAACCGCGAGGACGGCGTCAAGCTGATGGGCTTCGGCCACCGCGTGTACAAGGCGTTCGACCCGCGTGCCGCGCAGGTCAAGCTCCTGGCGCACGAGGTGCTCGGCCAGCTCGGCAAGAGCGACGAGCTGCTCGACATCGCGCTGAAGCTGGAGGAGCACGCGCTCAGCGACGACTTCTTCGTCTCGCGCAAGCTGTACCCGAACGTGGACTTCTACACGGGCCTGATCTACCGCGCCATGGGCTTCCCGACCAGCATGTTCACCGTGCTGTTCGCGCTGGGCCGGCTGCCCGGCTGGATCGCCCACTGGCACGAGATGATCAACGACCCGACCAGCCGCATCGGCCGTCCGCGGCAGATCTACACCGGCACCGCGATCCGCGACTACGTGGACCTCGGCGACCGCTGACCCGGTCCGTGCGAAGGGCCCGGCCGCTCCCCTCGGGGCGGCCGGGCCCTTCGGCGTTCCGTCTGGCCCCGGGGTCGCCGGGAAAGACCCGGCGCACGGCACCCGGGTGCGACCGTGCCAGGAACGGCCGCTCAAAGCGTCCCTGACCTTCGCACCCCGGCGCCGTGCGCTGTGCCGCCGAACTCGTCGGCGGCGGTACCGGGGCCCGCCGGAGCCCCGTTCGCGGCAGCGCGACCGGTGCGGAGGCGTGAAGCCGTTCGCCACACCGCCGCTGGCCGGAGAAAACTGCCGCAGTACACACGGTATGACGTATCCGGGGTCCGGGAGTTACGTTCCCGGAGTGTGACTTGTCTCTCTCCACGCTCCGTGTGCGCGCGGTGCCGGAGTCGAGCCGAGCGGTCCGTCCCCTTATCACACGCTTTCCGGCGCGCTGCGTCACCCTCCCCGCAGTCTTCGCAACCCAGCGTGATAGGAATCGACTCATTCCGATACGGACCGTCCGCACGCGTCTGCGGCGGCGTCGGGGCAGGGAGGGAGAGCGCGGATGACCAGGAACGTCGTCGTCACCGGTGGTGGCACCGGCATCGGGTACGAGGTGGCCCGCCGCTTCGCCGAGGCGGGGGAGCGCGTGGTGATCGTCGGGCGCCGGCGCGCGGTCCTCGAACGGGCGGCCGTCGAACTCGGCGAGAACGTCTCCACCCTGGTCTGCGACCTCGCCGACCCGGACGCGGTCGAGCACGCCCTGGACTCCCTGCCGGCGACCGTGGACGTCCTGGTCAACAACGCGGGCAGCCGGGAGACCGTGATCGGTGCCGGCCCGCACGCCGTACTGGCGCGCTGGCGCGGCGACTTCGAGCGCAACGTGCTCACGGTGGTGCTGCTCACCGAGTCGATCCGGGAGCGGCTCACGCCGGGCTCCGGCCGGGTGGTGACGGTCAGCTCCATCGCGGCGCTGCGCGGCGCCGGCTCGTACGGGGCGGCGAAGGCCTCGCTGCACGCCTGGAACAACTTCCTGGCAGCCCAGTTGGGCCCGTCCGGGATCACCGCGAACATCGTCGCCCCGGGCACCGTCTCCGGCACCGAGTTCTTCGGCCCGCGGCTGGACGAGGCGGAGGTCTCGCGCCGCGCGGCGCGCACCCTGCTGGGGCGGATCGGCGAGCCGTTCGAGGTCGCCGCGGCGGTCCACTTCCTGGCCTCGCCGGAGGCCGGGTTCATCACCGGCGAGATCCTGCACTGCAACGGCGGCGAGCTGCTCGGTCGCTGAGCACCACGGCGACGGCCCCGGGCGGAGATCCGCCCGGGGCCGTCGGCCTTGTGCGGACGCCTCAGGAGGAGGCGTCGAAGCGGCGCAGCCGCAGGCTGTTGGTGACCACGAAGACCGAGGAGAAGGCCATGGTGGCGCCGGCGACGACCGGGTTGAGCAGCCCGGCCGCGGCGAGCGGGATCGCCGCGACGTTGTAGGCGAAAGCCCAGAACAGGTTGCCCTTGATGGTACCGAGGGTGCGGCGGGCGAGCCGGATGGCGTCGCCGGCGGTGCGCAGGTCGCCGCGGACGAGGGTGAGGTCGCCGGCCTCGATCGCGGCGTCCGTCCCGGTGCCCATGGCGAGGCCGAGGTCGGCCTGGGCGAGCGCGGCGGCGTCGTTCACGCCGTCGCCGACCATGGCGACCGAGCGGCCCTCGGCCTGCAGCCGCTTCACCGCGGCGACCTTGTCCTCGGGGAGCACCTCGGCGAGGACGTCCTCGGCGGGGATGCCGACCTCGGCCGCGACGGCCTCGGCGACGGCCCGGTTGTCGCCGGTGAGCAGCACCGGGCGCAGGCCGAGCGCACGCAGGTCGGCGACGGCGGCGGCGCTGGTCGGCTTCACCGTGTCGGCGATCTCCAGGACGGCCCGGGCGGAGCCGTCCCAGCCGACCACCACGGCGGT
Organism: Kitasatospora sp. NPDC007106; assembly: GCF_040634455.1. NCBI lineage: Bacteria > Bacillati > Actinomycetota > Actinomycetes > Kitasatosporales > Streptomycetaceae > Kitasatospora > Kitasatospora sp. NPDC007106. The sequence continues at coordinate 58 of NZ_JBEYFP010000148.1, read as the reverse complement.
GCGGCCGGCCCGCTCGGCGGCGGCGCGGGCGGCGGCCAGCTCCGCCGGCATCGGCAGC
>NZ_JBEYFP010000147.1:0-11920 GCF_040634455.1 Kitasatospora sp. NPDC007106 | reverse complement strand
GGCGCGGCCCCGGTCGAGCCCGTCGCCCGCGGCGAGCCCTGCGACCCCGCCCCGCCGCCCGAACACCCGGCGAGGCCGGCCGTACCCAGCACGCCGGCCGCCAGGACGGCCCGGCGGGAGACGGTCCGCTCCGCCATGTGCCGACTCCCCTCTCTCGATTTCGGGTCTTCGCCGTGAGGTGCCCGCCGACGCCGTCGGCCACCACCGGTGCGGCGCCGCACGAAACCGTTCAGGCCTCGGGATCGGCGACGGCCGCGGCCCGCAGCAGCGTCACTTCCGCCTCCAGTTCGGCGACCCGCGCCTCCAGCCGGCTCACGTCCCGCAGGGCGTCCCGGCGCCCCTCCTTGTTGCGCTTGGCCACATCGCTCAGGGTGTCCACCCGGTCCGCGAAGGCATCGCGTTCGTCGGCGATCGGCTGCACGACCTGGACCGCGACCACCTCGGCGATCCAGTTCACCCACGCCGCGATGTGTCGCTCCCCCTCCGAGTCCCGGAGCACGGCACCGTGCAGCCCCGTGACCATGGCCGGGCCGATGGCCTCGGCGATGCGCGCCTGCGGACCGAGCGGCTCGGACACACCTGCTCCTGACGGTGGGAGGGACGGACGGCCACCGGAAGGCGACTCGCCACAGATTCTCCCACGCACCGCGCCTCCCCCCGCCTCTGCCCGCCTCTGCCCGCCTCCGCCCGGTGGCCCGCGCACGTCCGGCGCTGCCGCCCCCGTGACTCCCCTCCCGCCGAGCCGGGGGAACGGCGGTGGAGCCGGCCGCGCCGACGACCCGACCTGCGCGGCGGGGCGCCGGGCCGGGGGGACGGAAAAGCGGGCGTCCGGTCCGTGGACCGGACGCCCCTGGCCGGGTGCGGGTTACCGGGCGGTGGGGAGCTTGACGGTGAGGCTGGTGGGGACGCTGACCACGTCGTTGAGGCTGAGCTTGCCCGGGCCGAAGTCGGCGGCGGTCAGCGCCTTCTTGCCGCCGTTGTTGACGCACTGCCAGACCGTGGCGCTGTCGGGCGACAGGAGCAGGGTGCCGTTGCTCGGCGCGGTCCTGGCCGCGGCGGCGGCTTCCCAGGCACCGGGGACGGGGGTCAGCGGACGCTTGTCGTAGCCCAGGCCGGTGTAGTCGGCGTAGCTGAGGGGGACGGCCATGCCGCCGGCCATCACGTACACGCTCGGGTCGGCGCCGGAGGCGTTCTTGACGACGGTGCCGTCGGCCACCGGGCGGGCGACCGCGGTGGCGAGCCAGGCGCCGGGGACGCCCATCAGGGTGTGGGTGTCGTAGCCGTCGGCGGTCCACTCGTCGGCGGAGATGTGCAGGGCGGCGCCGGCGGCCATGACGTAGCGGCTCGCGTCGGTGCCGGACTGGTCCATCAGGACGATGCCGTTCGACGGCGTCCTCACCGAGGCGGCCTTGAGCCAGTCGGTCGGGACGCCCATCAGGGTGCGGGTGTTGTAGCCGTCGGCGGTCCACTCGGCGCCGGAGATGTGCAGGGCGGCGCCGTCGACCATGACGTAGCGGCTCGCGTCGGTGCCGGACTGGCCCATCACCACCAGGCCGCTGGGCAGTCCGCTCGCGGCGGCGGTGGCGAGCCAGGAGGAGGGGACGCCCATGTCCGGCCGGGTGTTGTAGCCGTCCGCCGTCCAGTCGGCGGCGGAGATCGGCAGGGCCGCGCCGGCCACCGCCACGTAGCGGGAGGCGCCGCCCGCCTGGTCGTGGACGACCGTGCCCGCCGGCGGTGTGGTGGGCAGGGCGTTGAACGCCGCGTCGTCCACCAGCACGATCCGGCTCAGGTCGTAGCCGTCCGGGCCGACGTCCGAGCCGGCCACCGGCAGGCCGGCCCCGCCGATCATCACCTTGACCGAGGGTCCGCCGGGCGACTTGACGAGCGTGCCGCTCGGCAACGAGGACGGGGTGGGGTAGGAGGTCGTGGCCGGGTACGGGTCGGCGTGGTCGCCGCCCAGGCCGGCCAGCGGACCGCAGTGGGGCCAGGCGCCCTCGCCCTGCGAGGCGAGGACCTTCTCGGCGATCAGGATCTGCTGCTGCTTGGTGGCGCGGTTGGCGTACTGCGCGTACTGGCTGCCGCCGTAGCCGAGCCAGGTGCTCTGGGAGAACTGGAGGCCCCCGTAGTAGAGGCCGTTCGCCGAGACGATCGACCAGTTGCCGCCGCTCTCGCACTGGGCGACCCGGTCCCACGTGGACACCGAGGCGGCGGAGGCGTGCCCGCCGAGTGCGAGCGGGGCGGTGAGGGCGAGCAGCGCGGTGGCGGTGAGGGCGCGTACGGACTTCTTGCGGGCACTGGCGGTCATGACGGGTTCCCCCCTGGAACGGAGCGGGTCGAGGTCGGGCGGGGCGGTGCGCGGGGCAGCCCGGGCGGGCCGGGCCGCCCCGTGGGCGCGGTGCTGGTGCGGTGCTCGTGCTGGCGCGGGCGCGGTGCGGGCGCGGGGTTACTGGGTGACGGTGGGGAGCTTGGTGGTGAGTGCGGTCGGGACCTTGACCACGTCGGTGGCGTTGTAGGAGCCCGCGGTGGCGGCCTTCTTGCTGCCGCCGTTGACGACCTGCCAGACCGTGGTGCTGTCGGACGACTGCAGCAGGGTGCCGTCGCTCGGGGCGGCCTTGGCGGCGGCCGAGGCCTCCCAGGTGCCGGGGACCGGCCGCAGCGGCTGCTTGTCGTAGCCGAAGCCGGTGAAGTCCGCGTAGCCGAGCGGGACGGCCATGCCGCCGGCCATCACGTAGACGGACGGGTCGGCGCCGGAGACGTTCTTGATCACGGTGCCGTTCTTCAGCGGACGACCCACCGCGCCGGCCTCCCAGGTCTCCGGGACGCCGACCACCGGCTGGTTGGCGTAGGAGGTGGTGAACTCGGCGTTGGTCAGCGGCAGGGCGGAGTTGTTGACCATCACGTACACGCTCGGGTCGGCGCCTGCCTGGCCCTTGATCAGGGTGCCGTCCGCGACGGTGGAGTCGACCGCGCCGGCCAGCCAGCCACCGGGGACGCCCATGAGCGACTGCCCGTTGTAGCCGTCGACGGTCCACTCGTCGGCGGAGATGTGCACGGCCGCACCGGCCACCATGACGTAGCGGTTGGCGTCGGTGCCGGACTGGTCCATCAGGACGGTGCCGGTCGGCGGGGTCTTCGTGGCGGCCTGGGCGAGCCATGTGCCGGGGACGCCCATGAGGGGCTGGGTGTTGTAGCCGTCGGCGGTCCACTCGGAGGCGGAGATGTGCAGGGCGGCGCCGCCGATCATCACGTAGCGGCTCGCGTCGGTACCGGCCTGGTCCATCACCACCATGCCGGCCGGCAGGGTGGCCTTCAGGGCGTTGTTCAGCCAGGAGGTGGGCACGCCCATGTCCGCGACGGTGTTGTAGCCGTCGGCGGTCCACTCCGCGCCGGTGATCGGCAGCGCGGCGCCGCCGACGATGACGTAGCGGCTGTTGCCGCCGGCCTGGTCGTGGACCACGCTGCCGGACTGGAGCGAACTGGGCAGGGCCCAGAACTTGGCGTCGTCGACGGTGACGACCCGGCTCAGGTCGTAGCCGTCCGGGCCGACGTCCGATCCGGCGACGGCCAGGCCCGCCCCGTTGATGATCAGCTTGACCGTCGGGTTGCCCGGCGACTTCACCAGGGTGCCGGTGGGAAGGGTCGCCGGGTCCGGGTAGCCCTGGGGCTCCGACGAGTCGACGATCTTGTTGTAGCGCAGGCCGTAGTAGCCCAGGCTCTTCAGGTACGAACGCGAGTAGGTGGTGTAGCGGGTCGGGTAGTCCGTGCCCGACTCGGTGAAGACATTGGCGTTGGTGTGGCTGCCGTCCGTCCAGCCGGCGAACAGGACGACGTGCGTGGCGCTGTTGATCGCGTCCCCGGGCTTGAGGTCATCGAGGCTGGCCAGCCGGGTCGAGACGGAGGGGAGGCTGTCGGTGGTCAGGCTGCTCGTCAGCTGCCACGCCATCGAGACGAGCCCGGAGCAGTCCTCGCGGTAGCGGCCGCCGGTCGCGCTGTCGGCCCACCAGCCGTACGGGGACTGGAGGCCGTGCGGGCTGTACGGGACGAGGTTGTTGACCCAGTCCTGGGCGCGCTGGATCGCCTGGGAGCGGGTGACCGGGCCGCCCGGCGCGGCGCCGCCGCCGAGCGTGCCGGTGGACGTCACCGACTGGTAGCCGGACACCACGGTGTCGGCGTGGGCGGGCAGGACGACCAGGGCCGCGGAGGCGAGGCCGGCGGAGAGCACAGTGGCGACAGCGGCGACGGCGGTGCGCTTGCGAACGGACATGAGGGATTCCCATCGAGGTTGATCCGACGAATGGTCGGAGGAGTGAACTGACTGGGCATGGCCCGGTCCGGGGCGCGGACGGCTGCCCTGCAGGAGCAGCCGGGACGTGGGACGAGGGCATGCCGGACGCGTTGGGCGCGCTGGGCGCACGGGATCCGTGGTACGGGGAAGGCGGTCCGTGAGTGCGGTGCACATCCGGTGCTCGAAACTCCGACCGGCCGGAGCAGCCGCGCTACGAGGAACAGCGCTCACCCGGGGAGACGGCGGCGTGCGGGATGTGACGGTGTGCGGCGGCCGAGCGGTCATGCGCTCCGGACAGCCGGACGCCTCGGCGTCAGGGCGTCAGGGCGTCAGGGCGTCAGGGCGCCCTGGTGATCGGATGCGCGGGTGCTCCGGCGGTGACGCCTTCCGGACGGTCAGCCGCTGCGGTCGTCGCGGACCGTGGCGGTGTCATCGGCTGCGCCGCTGTCGGGAGCCGGGGAGCTGTCGGGGGCCAGGTAGCGGCTGCGCAGCAGGGGCGAGGCCCGGTGGCAGCGGGCGAGCAGGGCACCCGCTCGCTGAACGGCACCCGGCGCCTCGGGGTCGGACGGAGTGCGGGTGAGGAGGTAGAGCAGGAGGTCGATGCGGTCGTCCTCACTGCGGGCCGACGCGTGTTCGAGACCGTCCACGGGCCGGGCGTGGGCCCACAGGGCCCCGACGACCTCGGCCGCTTCCCCCGCCCGGGCGGGTTCGGGCCGCCTGCGCTTCAGGCTGGCGTAGACGATGTCCATGCCTCCGTCACCCCCAGGTGAGGTTGTCGGACGAGGACGCGGTGGCGGACGGGGCGGTGACCGACGGGGTGACCGAGTCCTGGACGGCGGTGGCGGTGGGCGCGGAGAGGACGACGGTGCCCAGCGCGAGGGCGGCGACCGCGGTGGCCTGGGCGATACGGGTGCGGATCATGGCGGCACTCCTTGTGGTGACGTGACGGACGGGTTCGCTCTTCACCGGTCGTGCGTCCCGCGGTTGACGCTCCGTCCGGCTTGCCGTCCGGGACTGTCTCCCTGCCGGCGATCAATAGCTTCGCCCAGGCCGGAACCCCCGGAAAGGGTTTCCGGCTGTCGCCAACTCGCCTGGCGAGATACCGACATTAGATAATGTCCATGACAATACAGTCGGCAGGTACCGAGCCTGCAGGTGGAAGGGCCGACCGCGCGGCGCACGGGCGGGACACTCCCCCGGCGACAAGCGGCAGTTGCACCTGCCCGCCGCGCGGCGGGCCGTGCTCAGCGCGCGCGGAGGCCATTCAGGAGCCACTCGACGCGGGCGGTGGTGTCGTCCGGGTCGAGGGGGTCGGTCCCGAGCAGGAGGCGGTAGTAGACCGGGCCGAAGAGGAGTTCGACCATGGTGCGGGTGGGGACGTCGGCGCGCAGTTCGCCGGCCGCGACGGCCTTGTCGAGACGGTCCTGCCAGCTCTTGTTGCGCGGCTCGAGGAACTCGGTGAGCAGGTCGCCGGCGAGACGGGCATCGCCCTGGGCGTCGGCGACCAGGCCGCGCCAGATCGTCCCGAGGTCGGTGCCCAGGGCCTCGATGACCCCCTGGGCCGCGGCGCCCATGTCGGCGACGACGTCGCCGGTGTCCGGGACCCCGGAGAACGGTCCGGTGCGGTCGTTGAGGGCTTCGAGGACGACGGCCGCCTTGCTGGGCCACCAGCGGTAGATGGTCTGCTTGCCGACCCCCGCCGCCGCGGCGATGGCCTCGACGGTGACCTTGGCGTAGCCGTCGCGGGCGGCCAGTTCGAGAGCGGCGTCGAGGATGGCGCGGTGGGAGCGGGGGTTGCGCAGATCCGGATTCGGTACGGGGGCCATGACCACGGATTCTTTCACGAGACGGTCCGCCCCGTCTTGACGCGGTCGACCCCGTTCGACCAGCATGTGCGAAGCGAAACGAGACGTATCGACTCGTCGCTCTGATCAAGTGAATCGGTGCAGCTGGGGGGCTCACATCGTGCTGGAGACTGTCGGCCTGACCGCCGTGGCGGGCGCCGTGTACGAGGCCATGCTCGACCAGCCCGGCATGGGCGTCGACCAACTGGCCGCGGCCTGCGACCTGAGTCCCGCCCAGGTCCACGACAGCCTCGACGAACTCGCCGCACTCATGCTGGTCCGCGGGTCCACCGAGCACCCCGGGCGGATGCGCGCCGTCAGCCCCGAGATCGGACTCGCGGACATGCTCGCCCGCCAGGAGGCCGAACTCGCCGCCCGCCAGGCCCAGCTGGCCGCCTCCCGCGCCGCGGTCACCCGGATGGTCGCCGACCGCGCCGAACACCGCACCGCCCACGGACAGCGCCTGCTCGGCATGGACGCCATCCAGACGCGGCTCGAACAGATGGGCCGCGACGCCCAGACCGAGGTCCTGGGCGTCCACCCCGGCTCCGCCATGCGGCCCGAGGACCTGGCCGCCGGACGGCCCGCCAACGCCGACGCCATAGCCCGCGGCGTCACCATCAAATCCCTCTACCAGGACGCCACCCGCAACGACCCCCACACCACCGCCTACGCCCACTGGCTCCTCAGCCTCGGCAGCGAGGTCCGCACCGCCCCCGTCCTCCCCCAGCGCCTGATCATCGTGGACCGCACCCAGGCCCTCGTCCCCGTCGACCCCACCGACACCCGCAAGGGCGCCCTCCACGTCACCGAGCCCGGCATCCTCACCGCCCTGCTCGACCTGTTCGACCAGGCCTGGCACACCGCCGTCCCCCTCGGCGCGACCCGCCCCACCGACCCCACCAGCGGCCTGACCGGCACCGAACGCGAACTCCTCCGCCTCCTCGCCGCCGGCCTCACCGACGACGCCGCCGGCCAGCGCCTCGGCATCTCCTCACGCACCGTCAGCCGCCACATGTCCTCCCTCATGGAACGCCTCAACGCCACCAGCCGCTTCGAAGCCGGCATCAAAGCCGCCCAGCACGGCTGGCTCTGACCCCGCACCCACCAGCGACCCGGGTCCCCGGGGGGCGCCCGGGCGCGGACCGGCGACCTCCGGCGAATCGGGCCGACGGACTCGGTCCCGCCCCGCACTGCTCGCGGGGCGGGACCGGCGCTCTGCCAGGACATCAGTCACCGAGTCGGCGGGTCGGCGAGTCGGCGCGCGGTGGTGCCCCGGGACGGCGGACCGGCGACGCGGCCGGACCGAGCGGTCGAACGCGGCGCTGCGACCGGACCACGGATACGCTTCGTACAGGATTCATCTCTCTGCGTGAGGAGCCGCCCGCCATGCCGTACTCGCCGCTGCTGATCAAGCCGATGAAGGAAGAACTGACGTCGATCGGGTTCAAGGAACTGATGACCGCGGACGAGGTCGACGCCGCGATGGACGGCGCGAACACCGGCGTGACCCTGGTGGCCGTCAACAGCGTGAGCGGCTGCGCGGCGGGCATGGCCCGACCGGGGGTCCGCCTCGCCCTGGAGAGCGACGGGAAGCACCCGGACCGGCTCTTCACCGTCTTCGCCGAGCAGGACGTGGAGGCCACCGCGAAGATGCGCGGCTACTTCCCCGACATCCCGCCGTCCGACCCGTCGTTCGCCGTCTTCAAGGACGGCGAACTCGTCTACTTCGTCCCGCGCCACCGCATCGAAGGACGCAGCGCCCAGGCCGTGGCCGCCGACCTCACCGCCGTGTTCGACGAGTTCTGCCAGTAGTCCCGACCGGCCGCCACCGCCGAGACCGGCCCCGCCCCGCACTGATCGCGGGACGGGGCCTCTCAGCGGCCGTTCAGGACACGATCAAGCGCCGACCGGCCTGCGGGCCGCCACTCCGGCTTGCCGCCGGGCAGGCCGCGGTCCCCGCTCTGGCCCATCAGCATCAGGAAGAGGCTCTTCATCGCGGCCAGCCCGCGCGCCCGCCGCACCGCCGCCGCGTCCGCTCGCGCGTAGCCGTCGAAGAACCGTGCGGCGCCGCCGGCGGGGAGCAGCAGCCAGGCGGCCGCGAGGTCCCACGCCGGGTCGCCGGCGAAGAGCGCGCCGAAGTCGACGACGCCCGCCAGGGTGCCGTCCGCGACGACGACGTTCGCAGGATGGAGGTCGCCGTGCACCCACACCGGCGGGCCCTCCCACGCAGGGGCCGCGACCGCGTCGTCCCACACGGCCCGAACGTCGTCCTCGGGGACGGGGCCGAGGTCCACGGCCTGCAGGAAGTGCTCGAAGCCGTCCGTGCAGTCCTTGGGGTGAGCGCCGAAGTCCGAGGCCGTGGGCGCGTCGGCGGGGGCCTCCACGTGCAGGGCCTTGAGGAAGGCCGCCAGGGCGTCGGCCGCGTGGTCGCCGCGGGTGATGGAGCCGTGGTCCAGCGGCGTGCCCTCGACCCACGTCATGACGGTCCAGATCTTCGGGAACCGCTCGGACGGTGCACCGTCGCGCACCGGTGTCGGGATCGGAAGCGGCAGGCGCGAGGCCAGCACCGGCAGCCAGCGACGCTCCTTGAGCTGAAGCTCGGGCGAGTCGTCCATCCGCTGCATCCGGACGGTCAACCCGTCCCCGAGCCGCCACATCTGGTTGCCCCAGCCGCCCGCCACCTCACGGATCGGCAACTCGGCCAAGTCCGGATGCTGTTCCCGCAGCAGAGCGCGGACCAGATCCTCGCTGATCTCGATCTCGGATTCGACCACGAGCAGTCACAGTAGTCGAGCCGGGCGGAACGGGCCCGCCCTCCGGGAGATCCGGTTCCACCGACTCGGGCCCGGGTGGTCGCCGAGACCCTCCTTTCAGGGAATGTCCCAGGCGGGCGTGTTCTCGAAGACCTCGGCGTTGGGGATCTCCGCCGTCCTCAAGGGCCCGGTGAACCACGGTCGTTCAATGGTCGTGCCCATCACGCGCTCGGCCAGCAGGAACAGCTTCGGGCCCCAGAACTCGGTCGGATCGGTGACGTCGATCAGGCCGTCGCACCACGCGGGGTCCCAGCGCGTGTCACCTTCCCGTAGCGGCGTGACGGGCCCGTAGGCCTCCTCATGGACGACGAGGCCACCGTCGACGGCGTAGTGAACGGTGCTCCTGCCATGGACATCGAGGTGGATCCCGAAGCACCTCCCACCACGCGACAGGTCGCGCAGCACGCCGGGCACCGCTCCGGTCCATCCGACGAACTCCAGGGCGAAGACGACACCGCCGACCGTGCCCACGCCCACGTGGTCGCGGCGCTCGGGATACTCCGGTTGACGACCGTGGATTTCGTCGAGCGAAAGAGGTCCGGCAGCGTCCGGAGCGCCGCCGAACCTCCGTATCACCTCGTCCTCGGTGATCCCCTCGATGAGCGTGAGGACCGGATGGAAATCGTCCTCCTCAGCGGTCCAGCCGAACCGGTCCTCGTACACGGCCATGCCGCATGCATAGCAGTCGTTCCCGACAGCTCACGCGACCGCATCAGCGGGCCGTCCTTCATCGCCCGCCGCAGTGAAGAGCCGGACCCCGCCCGCACGCACGCGATGGTCTTTGCAGGTGGTTGTACGCTCAGCGGCCAAAGGCACGTAAGGGTTCGCCGGGTCAGTGGTAGGCGGCGTCCGTGTTCTTGGTCGGGCGTTCCTCGGGCGGCAGCGGCTTCAGCCCGGCCTTCGTCACCGCGACCGCGCGGGCCGCGTGGAACGCCTCGACCGGATCGCCCTGATCCGCCCAGACCTCGGCGCCGCACCAGCGGCCGATCAGCCGGAACTGCTCCACCGCCGCCTCGTACATCGCGGCCTCACCGAGGTGGTACGCCAGCAGCTGCCGCAGGCCGGGCAGCTTGTCGTTGTCGGCCGGCACCTCGGCCAGCGCGTCCGCCACCGCCCACAGCCGCTGCCGCGCCTCGGGGCCGATCGGGAGCGCGGAGCGGCGCTCCCGGAGCTCCGACAGGGCGTGCAGGTAGATGCCCGCGAGGGGGCTGCCGGCCGGCGCGCCGTCCATGGCGCGCTCGGCGAACTCCGTCATCTGCTTGTCGGAGCCGAACCACTTGGCGCACCAGTACTGCATGCCCTGCCAGTGGCCCTCGTAGTGGTACGGGGCGCGGGCGACGAGCCCGGCCCACAGCGGCCGGAAGCGGTCCGGCTGGTACTGCGCGCCGCGTGCCGCCGTCACCATGACCACCCACGGACCGGGGTTCTCCGGCGCCAGTCGGGTCGCCCGCTGCGCCGCCTCGATCGCCGCGGGGAGCAGCGCCCGGAACTCCGCCATCCGCTCCGCCGGTACCTCGCGGGCGTACCCCGAGCCGCGCACCGCCCAGGCGCGGTGCACCATCAGGTCCGCCTCCAGGGTGGCCGCGTCGCAGTCGCCCGGGTCCGCGTCGCGCCACTTCGTCAGCCACGCGTCGTCCTCGCGGGCGATCGCCCGCAGCAGCTCGAAGCGGTTCCAGTGCTCGTCCCAGTCGGTGCCGGCCGCCTTGATGTACGCGGCGGCCGCCCGCCAGTCGCCGCCCCAGACGGTGTTCGCCAGCTCCTGCGACTCCTCGCGCGCCCGCTCGCTCTGCGGCGGGCCGGACCGGCGCGCGTCCAGCGCCTCACGCGGCACCAGGCCGTACGCGGCGGCGTCGAAGGACACCGGCGCCCGCCGGGCGGGGGCCGACGCCGCCGGGGAGGAACTGCCGCCTGAGCCGCTCCGCATGCTGCGGACCACGGCGAAGATCAGGAAGATGACGAGCGGGGCGATGAAGTGTGTCACGCGCGGAGATGATCCCGACTCGAACAGCCGGCGGCAACTGCGTTTCCCGCCCGCCTCTGTGGCAGCCCCGCACCGTCGCGGCCGAGCTCGGCAGCTGCCCGCCGTAAGCCTTCGCCGGGAGGAGCGGAACCGAGCTCGACGCGGACGGCCACCGGTCCCACGCCGGGCCGGTCCACCGGCACGCGGAGCACGGCTGCATGGGCGGGGAGGGAGAGCACCGTCAGCGGCGGCTTCCGCGCGCAGTGCGGCCGGCCGCGGCCCGTCTCCGTTGCGCGGACGGCGTTCCCGTGGCGGGGCTGAGCCCGGCGGACGCCCTGTCGGTGGGCATGGCTACTGTTCCTCCCCTGATCAACCGTTCGAGGAGAGGGCGGAGCTGTGCGGCGCTGGGAGTTCGTCGAGGGTGGCTCGGACAAGTTCTGGGAGGCCGCGGTCGACGGTGTTGTGGTGACCGTGCGCTACGGCCGGTCCGGCACCGACGGGCGGGAGCAGAGCAAGGAGTTCCCGACCGCGGAGGCGGCGCAGGCGCACTTCGCCAAGACGGTCGCCGAGAAGGAGCGCAAGGGCTACCGCGAAGCCACCGCCGGTACGGCGCCCACCCCCGCGCAGCCGGTCGCGGCAACCCGAGCGGCCGCCGCCCCCGTCGCCCCGGACTCCCCCGCCCCCCAGGGCGCCCCCGCGACCACGACCGCGACCACGGACCTCCCGGAGACCCCGGGCACGCCGGACGCCCCGCTCGACGAGGACACCTTCGTCCTGCCGGACGCCTGGCGGCGGATCCTGATCCCCCGCCGCGGCGGCGTCGCCCGTGCGACGACCGCGCCGACGCGGAACGCACCGGCGAAGCTCAGCGCCCTGATCGCGGAGCAGGCGGAGTGGGTGGAGCAGGCGCTCGCCTCCTCGCACAGCGATGCCGACCTGGTCGCGGCCGCCCGCACGCACCTGGGGGGTGTCACCGACGCGCGGGGTGCCGCGGTGGTGGCGGCGCTGGTCGCCG
>NZ_JBEYFP010000146.1:0-11951 GCF_040634455.1 Kitasatospora sp. NPDC007106 | reverse complement strand
GGCGCCGGGCGGCCGGTAGCGGTCTGCCCCCTGAGCGGCCGAGGCCGAGGTCGAACCGGCCGGGGTGCAGCGCGTCGAGCAGTCCGAACTCCTCGACGGTGGAGAGGGCGGTGCGGTGCCCGAGCTGGACCGCACCGGCGCCGAGCCGGATGGTGGAGGTCGCGGCCGCGGTGAGGGCGAGGACGACGGCGGGCGAAGCGCCCGCGACGCCGGGGTTGAGGTGGTGTTCGGCGAACCAGTAGCGGGTGTAGCCGAACCGCTCGGCTTGCCGGGCCAGGTCGATGCTGTTGGACAGGGCCAGGGCCGCGGTGGATCCGGAGCTGATCGGGACGAGGTCCAGAACCGTGAGGGGGGTGTTCGCCATGCGTGGTCCTCGGGTCAGTGCGGTGCCGGGGCGGGCTCGATGGGTTCGACCGGCCCCCAGGGCCACGGCGGGTCGGGTATCGCGCGCCGGAGCGCGGGCGCGATGTCGGACTGGAACAGTTCGAGGCTGTCCCGGTGCCGGGCGTCCGGGAGGCCGTCGGCGTCGGCGTGCAGGTGCAGCACGCTGTGGCCGAACTGCTCGTGGTAGCGGTGCACCTTCTCGATCACCTGCTGCGGGCTGCCGATCAGCGCGGAGCTGCGTTCGACGAAGTCGTCGAGGGTCTCGAAGACGGGCTCCAGGCCGAGCTGTTTCTGGAGGGCCAGCCGGCCCTCGAAGACCGGCCGGTAGACCGAGAGGGCCTCCTGCGAGGTGCGGGCGGCGTAGTAGCCGGCGGTACCGGCCCCGACCACGGCCAGGGCCGGGTCGTGGCCGTGGTGCTCCCACCGCTGCCGGTAGTGGCGGACGAGTTCCGCGTAGGGCCCGATCGGATGGGTGACGTTGGCGGAGAAGAGCGGGTCCCCGTGGCGGGCCGCGAGTTCGACGGATTCCCGGCTGGTCGCGCTGCCGTGCCAGACCCGGATCGGCTGCTGGAACGGCCGGGGCAGGACCTCCGCCTCGATCAGCTCCGGGCGGAAGCGGGGCGAGTACGTCACCTTCTCCTGCCGCCAGATCCGGCGGAAGAGTTCGTACGACTCGGCGTTGCGCTCCCACTGGTCCTCGGGGGTGACGCGGAAGAGCTCGCGTTGGGCAGTGCCGTTGCCCTTGCCGATGACGAGTTCGAGGCGGCCGCCGGAGAGGTGGTCGAGGGTGGCGTAGTCCTCGTAGGCGCGCACCGGGTCGAGCAGGCTCAGCGTGGTCACCGTGGTGAACAGGCGGATCCGCCGGGTGAGGGCGGCGATGTGGCTGAGGACGACGGGCGGGGAGGAGGAGATGAAGGGCCGTTCGTGGCGCTCGCCGACGCCGAATCCGTCGAATCCCAGCTCCTCGGCGAGCAGCGCGTTGTCCAGGACCTCGCGGAAGCGGTCGTGGGTCGACTTCTGCACACCGGTCACCGGATCGGGGGCGTGCACGATGAGGGTGATGGCCAGGAACTTCACGATGCCGCCCGGGCGTTCGTGCCGGCCGGCCGGGGGTGGGCGAGCCCGAGGTGGTCGCGCAGCGTCCCGCCCTCGTACTCGGTACGGAACACGCCCCGCTCCTGGAGCAGCGGGACGACGGTGTCGGCGAACTCGTCCAAGCCGCCCGGCGTAAGGTGCGGGACGAGGATGAACCCGTCGGCGGCGTCAGTCTGCACGAACTCGTCGATCGTTCCGGCGACCGCCGCCGGTGTGCCGATGAAGGACTGGCGTCCGGTCACCTCGATGATCAGCTCGCGGATCGAGAGGTTCTTCGCCTCGGCCAGGGCCCGCCACTCGGCCGCCGTGGCGATCGGGTCGCCGAACATCCGCACGGAGGCCCGGCCGCGGGCGACGGTGTGCTCGCCGGGCAGCGGGTCCACGGCGGGCAGCGGCCCGTCGGGGTCGTAGGCGCTGAGGTCACGGTTCCAGAGCTGTTCGAGGAGCCTGATCGCGGTCTGCCCGCTGACCTGCTGCCGGCGGATCAACGCGGCCTTCTCGTGCGCCTCGGCGTCCGTGTCGCCGAGGACGAAGGTGACACCGGGCAGGATCTTCAGCTCGTCCGGAGAGCGACCGTAACGGGCCAGCCGTCGCTTGACGTCGGTGTAGAAGGCCCGGCCGGCCGCCAGGGTGCCGTGGCGGGTGAAGATCGCATCCGCGGCCGAGGCCGCGAACTCCCGGCCCTCGTCGGAGTCGCCGGCCTGGAAGATCACCGGTCTGCCCTGCGGGCTGCGCGGGACGTCGAAGTGCCCGGCGATGTCGAACTGGCCGGTGCGGTGGTCGAACCGGCCCGGGTCCGGGGCGCGGAGGAAGGCCCCGGACTGCTTGTCCGCGACGATCTCGTCGCCCTGCCAGGAGTCGAAGAGTTCCACGGCGGCGGCGAGGAACTGACGGGCTCGTTCGTAGCGGTCCTCCTGCTGCAGGAAGCCGCCGCGGCGGAAGTTCTCGCCGGTGAACTCGTCCCAGGAGGTGACGACGTTCCACGCCGCGCGTCCGGCGGACAGGTGGTCCAGCGAGGCGAACTGCCTCGCCACTTCGTAGGGTTCGTTGAACGTGGAGTTGATCGTCCCGGCCAGTCCCAGCCGGTCGGTGACGGCGGCCAGTGCAGCGAGGACGGTGAAGGTGTCGGGCCGGCCGACGACGTCCAGGTCGTGGATCTCGCCGTTCTGTTCGCGCAGTCGCAGTCCCTCCGCGAGGAAGAGGAAGTCGAACTTGGCGCGCTCGGCGGTCCGGGCGAGGTGGACGAAGGAACTGAAGTCGATCTGGCTGCCGGCGGCCGGGTCGCTCCACACCGTGGTGTTGTTCACGCCGGGGAAGTGCGCGGCGAGGTGGATCCGCTTGAGGGGCTTGCCCATGGTCGTGGCGTCCTTCCGGCCCGGTCTCAGGCCGTGGTGGCGTAGTGGTTGGCGGGACGGGGCAGGCCGAGCAGTCCGCGCAGCGTGTTCGCCTCGTACGCGGTGCGGAAGGCGCCGCGGCGTTGGAGTTCGGGCACCAGGTACCGTGTGATCTGCTCCAGGTCGTGCGGGAGGGCTCCCGGCCGCAGACGGAAGCCGGTGAGACCGACCCCTTGCCGCTCCTGCAGGAGGTCGGCGAGCTGTTCCGGCGTTCCGGTGAAGACCTCCGCGTCGCCGGTGTGGGCGGCACCGGTGCTCTCGTCCAGCCGGGCCCTGCGGTCGGCTGCGGCGCCCGGGCTGCGGTCGAGGAACACCAGCAGGTCGCCGAAGACGTGGACCGTCTCGTCGGCGCGGCCCGCGGCCGCCTGCTCCCGCCGGATCCCGGTGACGATCGACCGGGCGTGCTCGTCGTCGCGCGGGGTGACGAATCCGAGATCGGCCGAGCGGGCCACCAGCCGGTACGGCACGGTGTCGTGCGCCAACGCGGCGACGACGGGCTGGCCCTGGGGCGGGCGCGGGGTGATGGACGGTCCCCGCACGCTGAACCTGCGTCCCACGAAGTCGACGTGGTGCAGCTTCCGCCGGTCGACGAAGCGGCCGGTGGCGACGTCACGGATCTCCGCGTCGTCCTCCCAGCTGTCCCAGAGCCTGCGGAGCACCTCAACGTAGTCGTTGGCCTCGTCGAAGAGGTCGGCGACCAGGGCCTGGCCCTCGGCCGAGGCGAGGCCTTCGGCCGGCAGTGCGGGCACGGTGCGGCGCCCGAAGTGCGCTGCCTCGTCGGCGCGTCCGGAGACCTTCAACCGGACCCCTGCCCGCCCGGTGCTGACGAAGTCCAGGGTCGCGATCGCCTTGGAGACGTGGAACGGCTCGGTGTGGGTGACCACGGCGGTCGGGACCAGCCCGATGTGACGGGTCAACGGCGCAACACGGGCGGCGACCAGCACTGCGTCCAGCCGGCCCCGCACCTGGTCGGTCCGTCCGTCCGGCCCGTCCGGCAGCGAGGACTGCAGGCTCAGGGAGTCCTCGAGGGTCACGAAGTCCAGCAGCCCGCGCTCGGCTTCGGCGACCAGGTCGGCCCAGTAGCGGGCGGTGAACAGTTCGGCGGGGCGGGCACCGGGCTCCCGCCAGGCGGCGGGGTGCCAGCCGGCGGCGTCCAGGGCGACGGCCAGGTGGAGGGGGGCGGGTGACGATCGAGGCATGGGCGTGCTGCTCCCGTGGTGCGCCGAACGGCGTCCGTGCCCGCGGTCGGTCGCGGCCGGAGGGTCGGCGGAGGTATGGAGGGGCTAGGCGGTGGTGGCCGGTGCGGAGACCGGCAGCTACATCGGACAGAGCGCGGCGGCGATGCGCAGCAGATCGATGTGGCGCCGGGAGAAGGTGGCGACCGCGCGGCACCGGGTACGGACGGCGGCGGTGCGCACCTCAGTGGTCCTCTGCACCGTCGTCACCTCCGTCTGGTCCGAACTCGCGCTCGCGGCGCCGTCGCCGGCCCACCGGGCCTCACCCGGAGCCCCATCGTGAGGGGGTGGCCAGGTCGGGAAGCCGGGGCTGCGCGACTGACGCTCTTGAACCTGATGCACCGTAACCCGGCGGATCGGTCGCGCACAATGCTGCCTGCGGAGCGCGGACCGCGCGGGCGGCCGGTCGGGGCGGTGTCCACCGGCTCGGGGGTCCGGGCGGACCGGCTGCCGTCAGGGTCGGTCGGGTCCGCGGCAGGGCAGTGTTTGGCTGTAGACGACGCTGGTGGTCGTGCTGCCGAAGCCGGCCAGCTCGTCCACGAGTGTTTCCAGATGCTCCATCGAGGTCGCGGCCACCTTCAGGGTGTAGCAGTCGTCACCGGTGGTACGCAGGCACTCCAGGATCTCCTGCCGCTCGGCGAGCAGCCGGCGCAGCGGTTGGTGGCGGTTGCCCGGGTACTTCAGCCGGACGACGGCGAGTACGGGATAGCCGACCTTGGCCAGGTCCACCACCGCGTGGTAGCCGGTGATGACGCCCAGGGACTCCAGGTTCCGCACCCGTTCCGTGGTGGCCGAGGAGCTGAGTTTCACGCGCCGCCCCAGCTCGCTGAGGGAGATCCGGGCCTCTCGCTGCAGCTGTTCGATGATCGCCCAGTCGATGTCGTCGAGATTCACGGCCATGACGCGACTCTACCGGCAGAGCCACGGGAGAAACCCGCCACTGCCGGGAAAGACCGGTTCCTCGTGCGGTGATCGCCGCGATAGCCTCGGATCATGGAACTCGGCGTCAACGTACCGAACTTCGGACCGGGTACCGATCCCGGCGTACTGCGTGAATGGGCGCAGATCACGGAGGGGCTGGGCTTCGACCTCCTCATGGTGTCGGACCATGTGGCCGTCACCCCGGACGTGGCCGAGCGCTACCCGGAACCGTTCTACGAGCCGTTCACGACGCTGTCCTGGCTGGCCGGCCTCACCAAGGGGCTGCGGCTGGGCACGACCGTGCTCGTCCTGCCCTATCGGCATCCGCTGCTGGTGGCCCGGATGGCCACCACCCTCGACCGGCTCAACGACCGCGGGTTCGTCCTCGGGGTGGGCGTCGGCTGGGCCCGTCAGGAGTTCGACGCACTCGGCGTGCCGTTCACCGCGCGCGGCCGGCTGACCGACGAGTACCTGGGCACCCTGCGGGACGTCCGGCGCACGGAGGCCGAGGCCGGTGCCACCCCGGTTCCCGTCTGGGTCGGCGGCCACAGTGCGGCGGCGCTCCGGCGTGCCGCCGGGTTCGGCGACGCCTGGCATCCGCTGCGGCTCTCCGTGGCCCGGATGCGCACGGTCCTGACGGACCATGCGCTGCCGGCCTTCGCACCCCGCATCGCCTTGCGACTGACCGAAACTCCGGTCGACGACCCCGCACGGATCGCCGGCGTCGGCACCATCGAGCAGGTCCTCGACGACCTCGAGCAGCTCCGCCTGCTCGGCGCGGACACCGTCGTGCTCGACCCCTACCACGGAGACCCGGAGGAGACCCGCCGACCCCGTACGGCCTGGCAGGCGCTCACCGAGGTGGCTTCCCACTGGAGGACGGCATCATGATCACACCCACCGACGAGGCGTTCCTGCGCCGCGCGATCGGCATCGCGGCCGCCGCCGTCGCCCTGGGCGACGCACCGTACGGCTCCCTGCTGGTCGGCCCGGACGGCACGGTCCTCGCCGAAGCCCACAACACGGTACGGCGCGACAACGACATCAGCGCCCACCCGGAACTGAAGCTGGCCCGCTGGGCGGCCCGCGAACTCGACCCGGACACGGCCGCCCGTACCACGATGTACACCAGCTGCCAGCCGTGCGGCATGTGCACCGGCGGCATCGTCCGCTCCGGCATCGGCCGGGTCGTCCACGCCCTCTCCACCGAACAACTCGTCGAACTCAACCCGCAGTCGGGTGACTGGCCGACGGTGGCGCAGGACGGCCCGGCCCTGTTCGACGAGGCACGCGCCCCCGTCGACGCCTACTACCGGCCGAGCCCGTGACACCGGCCCGGGAATAGCCGGCCCAGCGGTTCCGTTGGCTGGTGCACCGAACGGTCGATCATGCATCGGCGCAGCAGCCGGCGGCACGGAACGGGGAGCGATACGGTGCGGATTCTCGTCGTGGGAGCAGGGGCCACCGGAGGGTTCTTCGGCGGGCGGCTGGCGCAGGCCGGACGGGACGTCACCTTCCTGGTGCGGCCGCGCCGGGCGGAGGTGCTGCGGGAGCGGGGGCTGCGGATCGTCGGACCGGGCACGGAGGAGGTGCTGCGGCCGGCCCTGGTGCTGCCCGGGGAGCTCGACGGCGCCTACGACCTGGTGCTGCTCTCGGTGAAGGCCCGCGCGCTGCCCCGCGCACTGGCCGACCTGGCCCCGGCCATCGGCCCCGGTACGGTCGTGCTGCCGTTCCTCAACGGCCTGGCCCACCTGGACGCCGTCATCGAGCGCTTCGGCAGCACGACGGCACTCGGTGGGGTGGTGAAGGTGATGGCCTCCCTCGACGCCGACGGCGACGTGCGGATCCTGGGCACGCTCGACGGCACCACGGTCGGCGACATGGCGATCGGCGAGCTCGCCGGCGGCTCGAGCGCCCGGATCGAGCGGCTGGGCCGGGAACTCTCCGGCGCGGGCTTCGACCTCACCGTCTCCACCGACGTCCGCACCGCGATGTGGCACAAGTGGGCCTTCATCAGCACCCTGGGCGCGCTGACCGCACTGATGCGCGGCACGGTCGGCGATATCGTCGCCGCCGGCGGCGCCTGGCTCGGGCCCGCACTGCTCGCCGAGACGGCCGCCGTGGCGAAGGCGGCCGGCCACCCTCTCACCGAGGCACAGCTGTCCGGAATCACCGCTGGCCTGACCCTCGAGGGCTCCACCGACACCGCCTCGCTCTACCGCGACACGGCTGCCGGCCTGCCCACCGAGGGAGAACACGTCCTCGGCGACCTGACCGCCCGGGCCCGCACCCTCGGCATCAAGACCCCGCTGCTGGACCTGGCCACCCTCCAGCTCCGCGTCCACGACCACCGCCTGGCGACCGCCGCCGAACACTGACCGTCGGCCGCCGGTCGCCCCTTCCCGAGACCGTCCGGGCGCCCGGGCAGTTCCGTTCAAATCATGGGGTGCAGACCAGCGCTGCGCCCGGGGCGGGACACAGTACCCACTCGGCCAGCAGGACCAGGAGGGACGGGAACACCCCGCCCGCCGCCCGGTCGACGCCGCCGGATCCGCCCGACGGAAACGGTCCCGCCCCGCGCTGCTCGCGGGACGGGACCGGTGCTTGCCCCAGTGCAGACGGGACCGTACCGCACCCGGCCGACAGGCAGAGCCCACCACGCGCCGCAGCAGCCCCCGACGGTCAGTCACCAAGGCGCCCGCCGCCCCGGGCAGGACAAGGACCGCGCACGCCGGGCCCGGAGGGGGCGACCGGTCTGGCGGCGCGACAACGCTACGCTTCGGCCGGGGCGCTCGGGCGGTTCCACCAGCGGCGGGATCCCGGGCGAAGCCCGAGGCGGCTCGTACCACGCTCGATCGAGTGACCGGGTGCGGCGGTACCCGACACCCGGCCGTTGTCGTCGGTCAGATCCGGGTCACGGGAGCCTGGAGTTCCGTCACCCAGTCGTCGTGGTTCGCCGGGCACTCCAGGTTGATCTCCCGGGGGTGTCCGGCCGCCTGGTAGCCGTTCTCGTCGATCCACCGGGCCAGGGCCTGGGCCGCAGGCAGCACGGCGTCCATCGAACCACGGTGCACGATGGTCGCCGCCTCGCCGAGGGGCGGCAGGTCGAGCACCCGGAGGGCACCGTCCCGGAGGGGGGCGGAGACCTGCACGGCGGCGTGAACCGTGATCTTGCCGTCGCCCTCCGGGGCGTCCTCGTAGTAGGCGACACCGGGACCCGCGGGAGTGATGCCCGCAGCATCCAGGCGCCGGAACAACTCGCCGTAGAGCGGCCCGATGACCGGACCGATGTCCTCGGGGTCGAAACTCGCCGCGATCGCGGTCAGCTCGGCTACCCGCACGACCGGAACACTCTTGATGACGACGTCGTTGATGGGCATGCACCCCTCGCTCTCGATTGCTCGGAGCCTCGCTTCGACTTGCACCAGCCGTGCCGCCGCTGCGGCCATGGCCTCCTCCAACTCGGCCCGTCGCAGGCGCAGCATGGCGCGCAGTTCCTCGGTGGTGACCCTCTCGTCCAGGATCTCCTGGACCTGCCGGAGGGAGAGACCGAGGTCCTTGAGCGCGATGATGCGGTTGAGGCGGGCAAGCTGGGCGGCCGTGTAGTGGCGGTAGCCGGTGGCGGGGTCGACGTGGGCCGGACGCAGCAGGCCGGTCGCGTCGTAGTGACGCAGCATCCGGACCGAGACGCGGCCGTGCCGGGCGAAGTCTCCGATGGTGAACATGAGGTCTCCGAGTTCAGCGCCTGACACCGTGTGAGGGTCAAGAAGCTACTCGGCCGCGGCGGACGACGGGGCCGAGGAGCCGCGCTGGCGGGGGCGGTGCCTGCCCTTGGAGGGGTGCTCGTACGCGGACACACCACCGCTCCCATGCCAGGGCGGCCCGGCGACGGCATCACCGATACCGACCCTCAGGAGGCCGGCCACACCAGCACCGCCCAGCCACCGGACGGTCGCAAGGACATCCTCCTCGCCCAGCTCAGCAACCGGCCCTCGCGCTCGATCGCCCGCACGCCCCGGCTGCCGGGCTTCAAGGAACGAGCAGCTTGACCTCTTGCTGGCCGGTGATGGTGGTGCCGCTGCCGAGCTGGTCCTCATCGAGGGTGACGGCTTCGCTGCGCAGGCCGCCCCAGCGGCTGCGCAAGCACCGGCCGGACACCCGGGGGCGAGCGGCCGGCCCGGTGCGCGGGGCGGTTCTCCCGTCCCAGTCCTACCGGTCGTGGAGGTGCTGCGCCCCGCCCCCCGGGACCGTCGTGCTTGACCGTGTCACGGTCTCCTGGTTCACTGCCGATCGTGGGACCCATCGACCTCAGGCTCTTCCGGCGCACGCACCTGGACACCGTCCGGTACGCCGGCTGCCTGTGTTGTCGCAACGCCGTCTGATCGCAGCGCAGCCTTCGAGTCTTCCGGGCACTCCGCCAGCGCTTTCCCAGGTACACCTGTCGCGGCCTGCACTCGTGCACCCCCGCGTACCCGATCGGCCGGCTCCGGACCGCGTCACCATCCGCAGCCCGCGACCGGGCGCCCCCACCGCAGGACAGTTTCCTTGCTCCACACATCCGGTATCGCCGTATCCAGCTCCGCCTGGAGCATCCCCGCCGCGCACACGGACGGGCCGACCGCCGACGAGCTGCTCGCATTCGTTAACCGGGCCGCGGCCGATCCCGGGATCCTGGGCAGGGTGCCTCGCAGGTCCGAGGAACGCACGTGGATCTCGTTGCCCGCGCCCGGCGGCGCCGAAGCGTGGGTGATCGGGTGGCCTCCGGGCGCCGAGACCGGCTGGCACGACCACGGCGGATCCCGTGGCGCCTTCGCCACCGCGGCGGGACTGCTGCGCGAGGGCTCGATCGCCGTGGAGCTGCCCCACCTGGGCCGGCAGGTGCTGGAGCTGGCCGACGGCGTGGACCGCCACCGGGAGCTCCCCGCCGGCCGAGGCCGCGCCTTCGGCCCGCACCACGTCCACCAGGTGGTGAATCCGTCCCGGGCCGAACACGCCGTGTCCGTCCACGTCTACTATCCCCCGCTGCCCCTGATGCGCCGGTACACCCGCGACGACCGGATCCTGCGGCTGGCGAAGACCGAGCAGTCACAGGAGTGGTGATCATGACCGGAACCCCAAGAGCGTCGACAAACTGCTGGAGGAGACCCGGCACCGCCTGGGCCGCCTGACACCGGACCAGGCCGCCGCAGCCGCACGCGAGGAAGGGGCACTGCTGGTGGACACCCGGTACGGCGCACTGCGCGACCGCGACGGTCTCGTCCCCGGATCGGTCGTCGTGGAACGCAATGAACTCGAGTGGCGCCTCGACCCGCAGTCCCCCTACCGGTTGCCCCAGGCCACCGGCCACGGCCTGCGGGTGATCGTGCTGTGCAACGAGGGCTACGCCTCCTCCTTCGCCGCGGCCTCGCTGCGGCAGCTCGGACTGTGGCGGGCCACCGACGTGATCGGCGGCTTCCAGGCCTGGGCGGCCGCCGGCCTGCCGGTCACCCCACCGGGCGCCGAGCCGTCCGCCCCGACTGCCCACCTCTCCCCGCACGCGCCCGACCCGTCTGGGCGAGCGGGCTGATTCCGCCGGTCGGGACCACCTGGTTCCGCCACAAGCGGTCGGGGCGCGTACACGGGGACGAGGTCCTCGGCCGTCGGTCGTCATCGTTCTCGGCCTCGCGGGTGCCCTGCCGGAGCCGCCGGGACGCGGGAGCGCCCCGGCCGCAACCCGGAGTGTCGGACCGGTGTCAGAGCCAGGGGATCTGCTCGGCGGAGTACCGGTAGGCCCGGAAGACGGCGTTCTGCGCGCCACGGGAGGACTCCAGGCCGACGCCCTGGCCGAAGGCACCGAACTCGGGGACGACGAACTCCCACACCACGTCGCCGTCGGGGGTGACCTCGAAGAGGCGGCCGAAGGAGCCCTCGGCGATGAAGGTGTTGCCGTTGGACAGGCGCTGGGCGCTGGACATGTAGGGGCTGTAGAAGTTCTGCGGCGGGTTGTCCTCGTACGTCCAGACCGTTCGGCCGTCCGCCGGGTCGATCTCGACGACGCGCGAGTAGGGCACCGAGGTGGTGTCCCGGTAGGTGCCGTTGTCGAAGACCAGGATGTGTCCGTCGGCGAGCTCGTGCGGGTAGTGCTGCTGGGCGAGCACGTCCGGGCCGATCCGCCAGCGCACCGAACCGTCCGCACGGTCGATCGCCACCGCGGTGGAGGCGCTGCGGAAACCCACCACGACCCCGCCGTCACGGAGTTCGTTGACGGTGTTGGCCATCGGCCAGTGCTCGCGCGCGAAGTGCGCGTTGAGCGGCGTCTGTTCGGGGTCGAGGTGCTCGATCGCTGCCCAGCGCCACACCACCTCGCCGTCCCAGGTCAGCTCGTACACGACGTCGCCGTGGATCACTCCGCCGGGTGCCTCGGAGCCGGGGATGCCGCCGCGGATCCGGGCGGCGTCGGCGGCGGCGAGCGGTTCGACACCGAGCACGAGCAGGTTGCCGTTGCGGAGCACGGAGGCGTCGTGGTGGTGATAGGGGTGGCGGACTTCGCGCACCACCGTGCCGTCGGGCGCGATCTCCTGGAGGACACCGCCGTGGTAGACGTCCCAGATCGGGAAGAGGCTGGGGCTGTTCGTGTCCTTGCCCTGGTAGAAGAGGTTGCCGTTGGCGAGCAGTTGCGCGTGCCGCCCGGGCGGGTGCGGCAGCCGCCAGGTGTGGGCGGGGCGGCCCTCTATGTCGATCAGGTGGACGTCGCCGGGGCCGGCGATCGGGGTGTAGAGGGTGTAGCCGCCCCAGCTGCGCGCGGGGTCGTGGGCGCGCAGGCCGAGGCCGCGCCGGCGGAGGGTGTTCTGGTCGACGGTCATCGGGAACTCCTGGACGGGTCGGGTAGGGGGATTCAGCGGACGGTCACGGCGGCCGGGTCGGCAGCGGCGAGCGGGCCGGT
>NZ_JBEYFP010000145.1:0-11960 GCF_040634455.1 Kitasatospora sp. NPDC007106 | reverse complement strand
GTTCTCGGCCTCGTTGTAGGTCGGGATGATCACCAGCACCCTGCCGAGATCGGCGAAGGTGGTCTCCTCAGGGGCAGTCACGGCACAGCCTTTCGGGTCGGCGGCGGGTCACGGACGGCCCGGCGCGGGTGCCGCACCGGCCGCCGGGCGGCGGACCAGGAGCGACACCGTCAGCCCGGGGACGTGCCGGACCTCGGCCGGGACGAACGCCGTCCGCAGGGCCCGGGCCTGTTCGCCCGGGAGTCGCTCGTACGGATCGTCGCCCGTGCCGATGGTAACGACCCAGACACGCCTCTCGTCACCGACGCAGGTCACGGGCACCGGGCACTCGACCGCGAAGAGGTCGTGGGCGGCCGCCGCGCTCTCCCGGACGAAGAGCTGCCGGGGGCGGACCCCGGCGGGCAGGTAGTAGGAGACGGCCGGGCCGACCATCATCCAGTTCAGGTCGCCGCCGACCGCGACCAGTGCGTCGCCCGGCGCGTACTCGGCCGCAACCAACCGGGCCGCCCCGCGGTAGTCGGTGTCGGTGTGCGAGGCGGCCGTCCGCAGCACCCGCTGGTGCTCCAGGCCGAGCCAGGCCGGGACGGCGGCCGCCGCGGCCACCAGCAGCACCGCCGCCGCGGCCGACACCGCGGCCGGCGCCCGGCGGACGGGGACCGGCCGGCCGAGCAGCGCGGCCAGGGCGCCGATCCCGCCGCCGGCGAGGGCCGCCCAGAGCGGCACCGTGAAGAGCAGGTAGCGCGCCAGGAAGAAGGAGGTGCTGCCGAGCCGCGACACCACCCACACCGCGCCGACCGGGAGCGAGGCCGCGAGCAGCAGCAGCGCGGCCGGGCGCCGGGAGCCGCGCAGCAGCAGGGCCGGCAGCGCCATGGCCAGGAACGCGTACAGCACCTGGTGCGAGCCGAACAGGTCCTGCCAGACGAACCGCAGGTCACGGACGGTCGGCGCGGCCAACCAGGACAGCTGGCGGCCCGACTGCAGCCGGCCGAGCGCCATCACCGGCAGGGCGGGGGCCACCCCGGCGGCCACCGCGAGCGGCCACTGCCGGAGCACCCGGCGGGCGTCCGGCCGCAGGGCGGCGGCGGCCACCATCGGCAGCTGGCCGACCAGGCAGGCCAGCGAGACGAGGTGGAAGACCCCGGCCACACCGGTCGCCAGCGCGTACCAGGCCCAGCGGTCGGCGGTCGGCCGCTCCAGTGCCCGCAGCAGCAGCCAGGTCGCGGCGGCCACCGCACAGGCCACCACCGCGTAGGCGCGGGCCTCCTGGGCGTAGCGGGAGATCTGCGGCACGGTCGCCAGCAGCAGGCCGCCGGCGAGTCCGGCGACCGGCGAGGCGAACATCCGCCGGGCGATCAGCGCGGTGAAGCAGGCGGCACCGGCGACCGCCAGGGCGGACGGCAGCCGCAGGGCGGCGGGCGAGTCGCCGAACAGGCCCGTCCAGGCGTGCAGCAGGACGTACGAAGCGCCGTTGCTGGCATCGACGTTGGCCAGCATCGCGAACAGTCCGCGCAGCGGCCGCCCGGCGGCGCTCCAACTCGACACCTCGTCGCGCCACAGCTCGGGCACCCCGATCCCGGCGAGGCCCACGGCGAGGGCGACCAGACCAGGCACCAACCAGAAAAGCTCTTGTCGGATTATCTGTACGTATCTACTCATCAGCTGCCAACCCGGACATAGCGGCCGGGCCAGAATAGCCAGTTCCCGTCCCCGGCACCTGCCACCGCACACGATCTCCGAGCGCCGGATCCGCTAGTCTGTCTGCCGTCGGCCGAACACCGCCCGCCCCATCGCAGGCAGTCGGCAGGCCCCGCCTCAGTAGCTCAGGGGATAGAGCACGGCTCTCCTAAAGCCGGTGTCGCAGGTTCGAATCCTGCCTGGGGCACATCGCCCGATCGAGGCGCAGAACGTCAGAAGGGCCAGCTCACGAGGGTGAACCTCGAAAGCTGGCCCTTCGTGCTGCCAGGGATGGGAAGGGCGGCTCAGTCCAGCCGTGCCACACCCGTGCCAGAAGGCGCCGGCGGGGATTGCTCACCGAGCGCCTGGCGGACGGCCTCGCCCATGCGGTCGGCGAGGACTCGGTCCCGCTCGCTGGTCATGTGCTGGTAGATCAACGCGGCCCGGGTCGTGCTGTGTCCCATCCGGGTCATGAGTTCGCGCGTGCTCGCCCCGCTCTGGGAGGCGAGGGTGTTGCCGGTGTGCCGGAGATCGTGGAAGTGCACGTTCTCGGTGATACCGGCCTTGGCGCGGGCGGACACCCAGTCGTCCCGGAAGTTGCTCCGGCGGAGCCTGCCGCCGCGGGGGCCGATGAAGACGTGCCCGTCCGGGCCCTGGCCGGCGAAGTGCTCCAGGTGGTGCGCGAAGGCCGGGACGATCTCGGCAGGGAAGGCCACCGGGCGGAAGCCCGCGGCACTCTTCGGCGCCTTGTCGAGCAGCTTGCCGCTGTTCAGCTCGGCCTGATTCCGACGGACGCGGACGATGCGCGCGGCCAGGTCGACGTCCCGCCGGCGGAGTGCGGCCAGCTCGCCGAACCGCAGTGTGGCGAAGGCCGTCACCAGGACAAGCGCCCGCCACCGCGGGCCGATGGCGTCGGCCACGGCGAAAACCTCGGGCACGGTGAGCACCGGCCGCTCCGGCACGTCGTAGGTGTCGGCCCCCTTGATGCGGCACGGGTTGCGCTGGATCAGCCCGTCGTCCACGGCCGTGTTCAGGATGGCGCGGAGCATCTGGTACGCCTTGACCACGCTCGGTTCGCCAACTCCCGCGTCCAGGAGGCCCGAACGCCAGGCCCGCACGCGCGGAGGGGAGATCTCCCCGACGGTCCGGCCGCCCAACTTCGGCAGGATGTGCAGCCGGAGGACGGTCGCATACCTCTCACGAGTGCTCTCCTCCAGCTTCCTGTCCTTGATCCAAGTCGCGGCGAAGTCAGCGAAGTTCACCGAGCCCGCATCCGGGTCCGTCCACTTGTCCGTGACGATGCTCGCCTCGATGAGCGTGAGGGCCACCTCGGCGTCCCGCTTGGTCGCGTAGGTGTCCTCGGCCGAACGGAGCTGTCCGGTCAGGGGATCGCGGTACCGCACTTGCCAACGGCCCGAAGGGAGTTGCCTGACAGAACCGAACCGTCGGCGGTTGCCCTTCGTGTTCGCCATCAGGCCGCCGTCCGAAGTCGGCGCGGCCGGGTGATCGGCTGCACGGTGTTCGACTCGACGAAGGCAGCCAGGACGCTCTCCTTGATTCGAACGTGGCGCCCGACCTTCACGAAGGCGATGCGGCGCTCCTCGATAAGGCGGCGCGGGAAGCGCTCCTTGCTGGTTTCCCAGGTCCCGAGCAGTTTGGCGGCTTCCTTCACGGTCAGCAGGCGGTCCATGCGGGGTTCTCCTCTCCGGCGAGCTGGGCACGCAGCTCCTGGCGGTCGGTGGTGCGGCGTTCGTTGAGTTCGCGGGCGACGGCGGCGGCGAGCAGGGATTCGCCGGGGGTGTTGCCGGCTCCGGCGTAGACCCAGTGGGCGAGGACGAGGGTGTCGGTGTCGGGCAGCTCGTCGAGGTCGGGCAGGTCGGCGGCCAGGAGGCGTTCGCGCAGTGCGGTGCGGGCTTCGGTGGCGCGGTAGTCGGCGCGGACCTGGCGGAGCGCGCCGAGGGTGGTCGAGTAGGTGGGCGACTTGCTGGAGAAGTGGCCGCGGAAGCCGAGCATGTGGGACCAGTGCGCGAGCAGGCGTTCCGGGTAGAGCGGATCGAGGTCCCAGCACGCTTCGATCAGGCGGCGGGTGTGCTCGGGCAGGTCGTGGCGGTCGAGTTCGTGGCGCTCCAGGATGCGGCGGTCCACGGTCTGGGTGGCCTCCGCCGACTTGGTGGCGTACTTGGCCACGTAAGACGCCACCGCCTGTTCGGAGATCTCGCCGGAGCCGAAGGCGCCGATCGGCCGGACGTCGACCTGCTGGCCCCACTGGAGAAGGCGGCTCCGGAGGTGGCCGGAGGCGGCGAGCGGGACGCAGGCCCGGCGGGCGGCGGCACGGATCGCAGCGTCCAGGAGCGCCACTGTGGCCCAGTCCGGGGGCGGTGAGCCGGGGCCGGTGGGCCCGTCGATGCGGATCACGGCGTGGAAGTGGACGGCACCGCGGCGCTGGAACTCGGCGACCTTCCCGAAGGACAGCTTCGCCTGCTCCTTGAACTCGTACTGGTAGAGGCCGGCCATCTTGGCCATGGTCCGGAACAGGTAAATGGTGAAGCGCCGCCACAGGTCGGGGGCGTGGTTGTTCCAGAGTGCGGCGTGCGCGTAGTCGTAGGTGTCCGGGTCGAGGGGTGTGCCGAGGACGGGCGAGCCGTCGGGGTGGTCGGTGCCGCAGCGGCAGCGGCCGGTGTCGGGGCGGTTGTGGACCGGGCCGAAGGAGGGGGCGGTGAGGGTGGCGAAGACGCGGGGGTGCTCGCGGACGGCGGCGGGGATGCCCTTGGGCTCGTCTCCGGCGAGGCCGGCGCGGATGAGGTGGTAGGTGTCGGCGGCGTAGGTGCGGGCGCAGGCGGGGCAGCGGGAGGCCCGGCGGTTGCCGCAGGCGACCTTGAGGCGGTGGCCGGGTTCGTGCTGGGTGGAGTAGTGGTGCAGAACCTGGCCGGTGGGGGTGTGGGTCAGGGTGCGGAAGCCGGTGAGGTGGATCGGGTTGGAGCAGCCGCCGGTGCGGGTGATCTGGTCCTGGAGCTGGGGCAGGTCTCCGCGGGCGGCGAGGCGGGCGAGGTCGGCGACGGCCAGGCGGTCGCGGTCGGCGTCGGCGAGGGCGTGGCGGGACAAGGGCGGCTTCTCCTTCCAGAAGGGAGGCCCCGGAGCCGGGATGCTGGCGGCGGCTCCGGGGCGGGGGTGGTCCGGGTTCAGGCGCGGACGACGGCGGCCGGGGTGCGGTGGAGGGTGCCGAGGCCGCGGCAGGTGGGGCAGGCGACCGGGGCGGTGTGCCGGGTGCCGTCGGGGCGGCGGGTGCCGGTGGCGATGGCGGCGCGGGCGAAGCCGTCGCAGGCAGGGCAGATCCGGCCCGGGGTGCGGGTGTGCTGGGGCATCATGGGTGTCTCCTTCGTGGGCTGTTGGTCCGTGGAGGGGTTGCGGTCCCCGGGTCGGTGGGATGCTTGGCGGCTTTTGCCGTCCCGGGGACCGGTCCTGCTATCGGCGGCGGGAGGTCCGGCCGCCGGGCTTGTGGGCGTACATGTCGCGGTCCGCCGCGGACAGCGCCTCGGTCAGCAGCAGGGCCGCGGGGCGGGAGGCCCCGACGGACGCGCTGACGTCGAGGACCAGGCCGCCGAGGTCGACCGGCCGGCGGAGTGCGGCGTG
This sequence comes from Kitasatospora sp. NPDC007106, assembly GCF_040634455.1. Classification (NCBI taxonomy): domain Bacteria; kingdom Bacillati; phylum Actinomycetota; class Actinomycetes; order Kitasatosporales; family Streptomycetaceae; genus Kitasatospora; species Kitasatospora sp. NPDC007106. Next base: position 6,656 of record NZ_JBEYFP010000145.1, on the reverse strand, counting down.
CAGCTGCGGGATGCGGTCAGCGGAGTCGAGGGCGACGGCGGCGAACTCGTCCCCGCCGAGGCGGGCCGCGATCCCGGAGGATCCGCACCAGGCGGTGAGCCGTTCGGCGGTGGCGGTGAGGACGGCGTCCCCGGCCGCGTGGCCGTGGGTGTCGTTGACCTTCTTGAAGTCGTCCAGGTCGACCAGGAGCACCGTGGCCCGGGCGGGGTGGGTGCGGATGAGCCGTTCGGCGCGGGCGGTGAAACCGTCCCGGGTCAGCAGCCCGGTCAGCGGGTCGCGGCGGGCGGTGGCCAGGCGGCAGGCGAGCCAGGTGCCGTGGGTGGTCCAGCCGAGCAGCGGGACACCGGCGGCGGCGAGGATCGGGGCGAGGTCCATGGTGCGAGTCCTTCCGGAGCGGGTTGCGGGCCCCGGGGCGGCGGGATGCTTGGCGGCTTTGCCGCCCCGGAGGCTCGGTCAGATGCCGAGGGACAGTGCGCGGGCGGACGCCCGGTCGAGCAGGTGGTGCACGTCCACCTGGCGGGTGCCGGGCGCGTCGTTGAAGCGGTCCGGGGAGGCGTGCGGCCGTCCGGTGGCGTGCAGGACTTCCATCAGCTGGCCCCGGGCCCGGAGGACGGTTGCGGGGGCGCCGTAGCCGTGGGCGAGGACGGCGGCCTGGGCACCGAGCAGGCAGACCCGGCCGGCGGAGTCCCACAGGCGTCCCTGCGTCCAGCCGAAGGCCGTCATGTAGCGGTCGGCGAGGGCCAGGTGGTCGGCGACGCTCACCGGCACCGGGCGGGCCGGGCGGTGGGCGATCCGGTCGAGGAGCGTCGGGCGGGGGTCGGGGAATCCGGCATGCCACGGCTGCACGGTGCTGCCGAAGCGGTAGAAGTCCCGGACGGGCACGGTGGGCCGGGCGGTGGCCGGGAGGGTCGCGAGGTAGGACTCGATCTCAGCGACCAGGGCGGCGCCTTCCGGGCTGAGGGCGAGGGGTCCCCAGGTCAGGACAGCCGGGTTCATGGTGGGCGTCCTCACTTCTGGGTGCCGTTGACGACCTGGACGCCGGTGCGGGTGGTGCCGTCGATGACCGGGGCGAGGAAGGTCTGGGCGAGGTAGAAGCCGAAGAGGCCGATCACGACGGCGACCCACAGGCGGACACCGAGGAAGCGGATGACGGCCCAGGCGAGGACGCCGAGGACGACGACCAGGGGCAGGGTGATGGTCACGGGTCTCTCCTGTCAGCGGACGGGGCAGTGGTGAGTGCGGGCGGCGATCTCGGCGGCGGCGCGGGAGTCGTAGTCGGCGGAGAAGCCGCAGCGGGGGGCGGTGCAGGCGGCGGTGTGCCGTTCGCGGCCGCGGCCGTCGTAGTAGGTGGCGACCTGCACCGGGCCGATGCGGATGACGTTGCGCGGGCGGATCGGGCGGGGCATGACGGGTGCTCCTGTCAGGCGAGTTGGGCGGCGATGGCGTCGGCGAAGTGCGGCGGGACGCCGAGGCGGGCGCGGAGGGTGTTGGTGTCGATCGGCTCGCCGGTCCGGGCGCGGTGTTCGTCGGCGACTTTCCGGGCGTGGTCCACCAAGGCGGCCGGGACCGCAAGGGCCGGCACCGGTGCCGGTGCGGGTGCCGGGGTGGGCGGCAGAGCGGGCAGCGGCTCCGGGGCCGTGACGGCTTCCGGTTCGGGTTCGGCCGGTGTGGCGGGCGGCGCCGGTTCGGCTTCGTAGAGCGGGAGTTCGGGATCCGTGTCGACGGCCAGGGCGTCCGGTTCGGCGTGCGGGGTGGGGCTATGGGCGAGGAGGGTGCCGCCGAAGAAGGCGAGGGCGGGCCACCCGGCGACGAGGATGCGGAGCCACGCGGGGACGTGGACCAGGTCGAGAAGTCCGGCGGTGGCGACGTTCGCGCCGAGCGAGGCGGCCAGGGCGATGCCGAACCAGGTCCAGGCTGAGCCCGCCGGGCGGCCGACGGCGCGAAGGGTGCGCATCCGGCGCCAGGCGGCGACGAGGAGCAGGTCGACGGAGACCGGGTAGGCCCAGGCCTTCCAGTCGTGTTGTCCGGCGGCTTCGGCGATGTCGTGGAGGTGGGCGAAGGACAGGGCGCCGGCGATGGCGGCCTGGATGAGGACGGGGTCCGGGCGGGGCAGGCGCATCGGTCTTTCTCCTTCCTGGGATCAGGGAGTCCGTCCCATATCGGTCGCGGCGAAGCGCTCCATAGCGGCGAGGTAGGCGGCGGTCTCGGCGGCGAGGTTGCGGGCGAAGACGAGGTGGTCCTCGATCGGGAGCGCGTTGTCTCCGGTGATGGTGAGACTGACCGGGGCGGACCAGAAGTTGAGGATCGGGGGCCGGTCGGTGCCGTAGTCGTGGCAGGTCACTTGGGTTGCGGGCCGGGCGTTGAAGGACATGGACGCGGACATGGCGGTCCTCTCAGGGCCGGAAGGCGTGACGGGGTAGGGACGTGGCGCGGGAACGGTCGCGCCGGCCGACGGGGTCGCGGTGCTACTCGGTGGCGGGGTTCGGGGCGAGCCGGGGCGGCGCCGAGGGCTTCGGCGGGGTCACGACCGCCGGCGGGACGTACGGCCGGAACTGGTCGAGCGCGGGCAGGTCGGGCACCAGGTGCGCGGTCCGGCGGCAGACGGCGGCGGCCTGGGCGAGGGACAGGTTCGGGGTGCGGATGCGGGACCAGCCGCCGGAGGTGTCCCCGGCGACCGCGACGCCCGGCATCTCCGGGGCGATCTGCGTCGAGGCGAGGACGGCCTCCGGCGAGATGTCGCCCAGCCCCATCTCGGCGGTGGGCTTATCGTTCACCCGGTGGACGATCCGGCCGGTCAGCTGGGCGCGGAGCATGGTCGCTCCCCTGCCGAGCTCTGAGCCGAAGCGCTGCCCGCACACCTCCAGGAAGATGCCGGCCGCGCGGCCGAGCTGGGCGAGACGGATGAGCTGGGTGACCATGTGGTCCCGCCGCTCCTCCTCCTTGCGGGTGGCGACAAGGAAGAGTTCCGCGACCTCGTCCACGACCAGGACCAGCGGCACCGGCCGCAGTTCGGCCGGCAGGCCCCAGATGTCCGAGGTGATCTCCTCGTCCGTGACCGTGCGCGGGACGCCCTGGTAGTCGCGGATCAGGTCGTACCGTTCCTCCAGCTCCGCCACCAGGACGTCCAGGAGGTCACGGGCCATGTCTCGGTCCGTGGCCAGCGCCGACAGCCGCGGGGCGAACGGGGCCTGTTCGACTCCCCGCTTGCAGTCGATCCCGACAATTGCCACCCGGAGAGCGGCCAGGCCGGTGACCAGGTTGCGGACGAAGACGGATTTGCCGCTGCCCGGAGCGCCGAGCGTCATCGCGTGCGGGACCGCCCGGTAGTCGCGGACGAAGGCGGTCCCGTCCTCGCGCATGGCCACCGGGACCACCAGCTCCCCGGTCGGCACCCGGCGCGGCATCCGCACCCGGCGCAGGACGTCGAAGCCGGTCATCCGCAGCTCCACCACACCGGGCTTGATCTCGGCGACGTGGACGGAGTGGACGCCCCAGGCGTGCCGCAGCCGTTCGGCCGAGGCAGCTACGTCCGCCGGTTCCTGACCGGGCGCCAGCCGGAGCCGGACGCGGAGCCCGGTCGTGGTCGGCCGGATCCGGCGGATGCGGGGCGGCACCGGCCGGATCTCCCGGCGGGTCGTCGCCCGGGTCACCAGCACCCGCAGCCGCGACGGCGCCACGGTCAGCCCGCAGGCGTCCATAGTGCTGCCGTAGGTGGCGCTGAACCGCGCGGCCGTGACCGGCAGACCGACCGCCGACCAGAACACCGACGGAGCCTTCGCCCGGGTGTACGCGGCGCCACCGGCGACGGCCGCCAGCGCGGCACCGGTCTCAGCGAGAACCACAGCCCCCGACATGGCGATCAGCCCTGCACCGGCGACGGCATGAGCGAGGTGATCGCCGCCGCGCGGAACGAGATCCCGTGCCGCTTCTGACCGTTGAACTCGTTCTCCCAGTCCCGCGCCTTGAGCCCGGTCACCACGACCAGCGAACCGACCGCCAGGCCCTCCGAGATCCCGGTCTCCGGCACCGACACCGTGTAGAGGCTCGCCTCGCCCTCGTCCGCGATCGTCAGCCCGACGGTCATCATCTTCGCCCCGGTCTCCCGGTCGATCGCGACCTCGTTCGTCTGCCGGTTCACGATCTTCGGCGCCGGCGGGACGGCCACGAAGACCACGGCGGTGGACGTGTCGACCTTGAAAACAGCCATGGCTGTCTCTCCTCTAGAAGAGGCTTACTCCTGCACTCATGTACAGGAGTTGGATAGCTAGAAGAGTGCCCGACTCCTGTACATGAGTCAACCCGCCGCGGACTCAAAGTCGCGACGGGTTGCGGAAGGTGAGGTTCCGTCAGTCTCTGGCGGGGAAGCGATAATCCAGAACGAACTGGTCAGCAGCCATGACGGTGTCGCACACCTCGACCACCCGTTCCTCCGCGGTGATCGCATCCCTGATGAGGTGGATGACCGGCGATCCCGGGCTGAGCGCCAGGGCAGCGGTTTCGGGCTTGGTCGCGAGCCGGGCCCGGACGGTCTCCGTGAACTCGGCGAGCTGGTGGCCGTGCTCTTCAAGCCGGGCGTAGATCCCGCCGCCGCCAGGGTTCTCGGCGAACATCTCCGGGATGTCCTTCACCACGTCCCAGGGCAGGTAGGAGGTGGCCTCTTCGGTCGGCACCCCGTCGCGGAAGTACCGCCGCTTGCGGGCCAGAACCTGAGTGCCGGCGGGGACGCCCAGTCGCTCGGCGATCTCGGCCGGTGCCTCGGTGGGTCCGACGAACAGCACGTTCACCGACGGCGTTCCGCCCGACACCTCGGCCTCAGCCAGGTACGCGGCCTTGCCGGCCTTCCTGTGCGCGCGGCGGAAGCGGTCGGAGGACTTGCGCTGCACCGGGGGGCGCGAGCGGACGAACGAGCCGCGACCGTGGTGGGTCTCGATCAGCTGCGAGGTCCGCAGCTCGGCGATCGCCTTCCGCACGGTGCCGGAGGCGACGCCGTACCGCTGCATCAGCTCGGCCTCACTCGGCACTGCGGAGCCCGGAGCGAGAGCGCCCGACTTGATCTGTGCGGCGACGTCGTCCGCGATCTGCAGGTACTTCGCCTTGGCCGAGGAGGCCACCTCGTTGCTCGCCATAGTCCTTCAGGGCTCCTATTCTCCTGTACATGAGTACCAGCCCCGCATCGCCAGTTACAACGCCTCTCCACTCGGTGTCGGTGGCCGGCGCCGTCGTGCGCGAAGACGGGCGCGTCCTGGCCATCCGGCGAGCAGACAACGGCACCTGGGAGCCACCCGGCGGTGTCCTCGAACTAGCGGAAACCGTCGAGGACGGCGTACGCCGCGAGATCTTCGAAGAGACCGGGCTCAAGGTCAGCGTCGAGCGCCTGACCGGCGTCTACAAGAACGTGACCCGTGGAGTCGTCGCCCTGGTCTTCCGTTGCCACCCGGAGAGCGGGACCGAGAGTCTGTCCGACGAGTCCACCGCAGTCGACTGGCTCACACCGGCCGAGGTCTCCGACCGCATGGCCGACGTCTACGGCCGCCGGCTGCTGGACGCGTTCCGCGAGGAAGCCGCCCCTGTCATCCGTACCCACGACGGCCGTAACTGGCTCGACGAGGCCACGCCGGGCCTGGCGCCGTCAGAACTCTGACGAAAACTGTCCAACCTCAGTGCAGCGCCGCCTGCGTCATGGCGGAAATCTGGAACCGCCTATAGGGCGTTTCTACCGTCACCCGGCGGACGGGGTGGCGGCCTCCGGCACGGACAGGTTGTTGGCGGCCAGGTAGACACTGTCGGACGCCGGATCGAACCAGAACGTCGCGGAGGATGCCCGGGCCAGCTCACGGTCGAGCTCCAAGCTGTGCTGCCAGACGGCGCCGTTTGGCAGGAAAACGGCGAGTCCTGAGGAGGTCCCAGGGAGCACCATGTTTTGGGCCTCCCGATCCTTGAGCAGACCGGCCACCGTCCCCGGCTGGAGCCGCATCACCGCATCGATGAAGTAGTCGGACGGTCCGGGTACCCGGCCACCCGAGTTGTCGTGCGGGTCGAACTGCCAGTGCGCCTCGACGATCCGGCCCAACTTCGGCAGACGCTCAGACAACTCCTTGGTACTGGTGCGGACTTCGAGCTTGGTCGGCGCAGCGGCCGAGGGCTGCTCGGCCGTACTGCCGCACGCGGTCAGCGGCGCCGTCAACAGCGCGGCCGCCAGCAGGCCGTTCCGTACCCTCATCCGAACCCCTAATCGCGAACGGGGCCGGCACGGTCTGCCAGGACCCGCTTGTGATCCTAAGGGCTCCGCAGGCCAGGATCCCATGGCAATGATCTTCGAGCTCCTGGATGAGTACAGGGCCACGAAGAGCAGAGCATCCCCCGAACTGGCCAGCCTCAGTCCGCCGCACGTGTCACATCACACAACCTCTCGCTGGTGATGTCCGCCGAACTTGCGAACCACCAGGCACTTGTCAGCGGTGCGGGGCACGGTTGCGACAGGATCCTGCCAAGCACCCGCCCGGGGCCGCACACGGCTGCGGGGAGTGGACTGTTACGAGTTTCTCTACTTCATCAAGGCGCCTCGCTCCGCTCGGCGGGCAGGGCGGGCGGAGCCCACGGGGAAGGCACATCACGGCGGGATCGGAGATCACCGGCGAGATTCCCGGCCTCCTGAA
>NZ_JBEYFP010000144.1:0-11964 GCF_040634455.1 Kitasatospora sp. NPDC007106 | reverse complement strand
AGGGCATCGCGGCCGGTCCCGCCCCGGCCGGGGCGGGACCGGCCGCGATGCCCTTCTCCCTGCCCACCCGGCTGCGCATCCCGGCGATCGGCGTCGACGCCCCCGTCACCGGCGTCGGCCTCGACGCCGCCGGCGGAATCCAGGTGCCGCCCGTCGGCGACCGCAACCTCGCCGGCTGGTACCGCCTCGGCACCGCCCCCGGCGCCGCCGGGAACGCCCTGCTGGTCGGCCACGTCGACACCGAGCACGGACCCGCCGTCTTCTGGGCGCTCGGCTCACTGCACCGCGGCAACACCCTCGACGTGCTGCGCGCCGACGGCAGCACCGCCCGCTTCGCGGTCGACACCGTCGAGGTGCTGCCCAAGGCCGGCTTCCCCGCCGACCGGGTCTACCGCGCCACCGCCCGGCCCGAAGTGCGCGTGGTCACCTGCGGCGGCGGCTACACCCGCGCCACCGGCTACCAGGGCAACGTGGTCGTCTCCGCCCACCTGGTGTCGGCCCTGTGACCGGCACCGGTCCTGTGGCCGGCACCGGCGCGGTGACCCGGGAAGGCCCGGTGACCGGCCGTCAGACCACCGCGACCGGCAGGGCCGCCGGCGTGAACGGGCGGCCGTCCAGCGTCCAGTGCGGGTCCGGGACGATCTCCAGCGCCGCGTACACGTGCGCCGCCACATCGGTGTGGTGCAGCGGCAGCACCGGCCCGCCCGGGACGATCCCCGGGCCGCAGGCCGCGATCCACGCCGTGCGCTCCAGGTCGGTGCGGCCGCCGTGGCCGCCGCCGTCGAGGTGCCCGTGGTCGGTCACCACGATCACCGTCCACTCCTCCTCGGCGTACCCGGCCCGGCCGCGGACCGCCGCCAGCAGCCGGCCCAGCCGGGCGTCCGCGGTCTCCACCGAACGCCGGTACTCCTCGCCGCAGCCGAGGAAGTGCGCCGTCTCGTCGACCGCGCCCAGGTACACGAACGAGGCCTGCGGATCGTCGTCGCTGCGCCCCAGCACGTACTCGGCCTCGGCGGTCACCCGCTCGTCGCAGACCTCCCACGCCTCCGGGGTGTCCTCCAGCGGAGCGATGTACGCCAGCCGGCCGGGCGCCGCGAACAGCGGGCCGCCGCTGCGGGCCAGGAACAGCGGCTCCCAGCCGCCCGCCGCGAAGGTACGGCGCCGGTGCACGGCCGCCAGCCGGGTGGTGAAGTCCGGGAAGACGTCCAGCCGGTTGCCGCCGAAGTGGTTGCCGAACACGCCGTGCTTGGCCACCCCGACACCGGTCACCACCGTCGCCCAGCACGGCCCGGACATCGTCGGCGTCGCCTCGTCCACCTGCACCGCGGCGAGGAAGCCGGCCCCGGCCACCGCGTCCAGGTGCGGGGTGTGCAGCGACGGCAGCAGGTCGAACCGGACGCCGTCGATGCCGACGACCAGCACCCGCCTCGGACCGGCGGGCCAGGTGGGGGACATCGGTGCTCCTCTCGGGTGGACGATCCCCGGCACCCTAACCACTCGCGGACCGGCGAGCTGCCGCTCCGCAGCCCCCGGGGCCGGTATTTCGCCAGGACGCCGCCGGATGTTCGACCCGCGTTCGCCCGGCGGCGACCGGCCGGGGAAGCGGGCGGACGATCGGCGGGGGAGCGCCCTGCGGCCCCGGGTGACCGGGCGGTAGCCTGGGCGCCATGCTGAGGATCGGACTGACGGGCGGGATCGGCGCGGGCAAGAGCGAGGTGTCCCGGCAACTCGCCGCACTCGGCGCGGTCATCGTGGACTCCGACCTGATCGCCCGCGAGGTGGTGGCCCCCGGGACGGACGGACTGCGCGCCGTCGTCGCCGAGTTCGGCCCCGAGGTCCTGCAGCCGGACGGCTCGCTCGACCGGCCCGCCCTCGGCCGGCTCGTCTTCGGCCACCCCGAGCGGCTCGCCGCGCTCAACGCGATCGTCCACCCCCTGGTACGCGCCCGCTCCGCCGAACTCGAGGCCGCCGCCGGACCCGAGGACGTCGTCGTGCACGACGTCCCGCTGCTCGCCGAGAACGGCCTCGCCCCGCTCTACCAGCAGGTCCTGGTCGTCGACGTGCCCGACGGGATCCGGCTCGACCGGCTGGTACGGCTGCGCGGCATGGCCGCGGACGAGGCCGAGGCCCGGATGGCCGCCCAGGCCACCCGCGAGGACCGGCTCGCCGTCGCCGACATCGTCATCGACAACAGCGGCTCGCTGGAGGACCTCACCGCCCGCGTCCACCAGGTCTGGGAGCAGCTGACCGCCTAGGAGTCACGGCCGCGGATCCAGCCGTCGGGCGCGGGCCGCCAGGTGGCGGCGTTCCGGGGCGGCGGTCGACCGGGCCGCGGCCTCGCGGTACGCCTGCGCGGCGGCCTCCCGCTCGCCCAGCAGCTCCAGCAGGTGTGCGCGGGTGGCGAGCACCCGGTGGTGACGGGCCGTCCGCCGGTCCGCGCGGAGCGGCTCCACCAGCGCGAGGCCCGCCGCCGGGCCGTGCACCATCGCCACCGCGACCGCCCGGTTCAGGGTGACCATCGGGTTGGGCCCGAACCGCTCCAACAGCTCGTACAGCACCAGGATCTGCGGCCAGTCGGTGGCCTCCGTGCTCCCGGCCTCCGCGTGCACCGCCGCGATCGCCGCCTGCACCTGGTACGGCCCGACCCGCCCCAGCGGCAGCGTCCGGCTGATCAGCTCGACGCCCTCGGCGACCAGCCGGCCGTCCCACCGGCCGCGGTCCTGCTCCGCCAGCGGCACCAACTCGCCGCCCGCCGTCGTCCGGGCCGGCCGACGGGCGTCGGTGAGCAGCATCAGCGCCAGCAGCCCGGCCGTCTCGGCGTCCTCCGGCACCAGACGGTGCAGCAGCCGGGTGAGCCGGATCGCCTCCGCCGACAGCTCCGGAGCCGTCAGGTCCGGGCCCGCCGTGGCGGTGTAGCCCTCGTTGAACACCAGGTACAGCACCTGCCGCACCTCGGCCAGCCGCTCGGCGGCCTCCGCCCCCTCCGGCAGCGCCAGCGTCCCGCCCGCCGCCCGCACCGTCTGCTTCGCCCGGCTGATCCGCTGCGCCATCGTCGCCTCCGGCACCAGGAACGCCGCGGCGATCTGGGCCGTCGTCAGGCCGCCGACCGCGCGCAGCGTCAACGCGATCCGGCTCGGGGCGGACAACTCCGGTCGGCAGCACAGGAACAGCAGCGCCAGCGAGTCGTCCCGCTCCGACCCCGGGACCTCGTCCGCGGCGTGCGCGAGCAGCGCGGACTGCGGGGTGGCCAGCGCCAGTGCGTCCTCGCGGCGCCGCCGTGCCGCCTCGCTGCGGACCCGGTCGACCAGGCGGCGGGAGGCGACCGTCACCAGCCACGCCCGCGGGCTGTCCGGCACCCCGTCCCGCGGCCACTGCACGGCCGCCGCCAGCAGCGCCTCCTGCACCGCGTCCTCGCAGGTGTCGAAGGTGCCGTGGCGGCGGACGAGCGCGGCCAGGACCTGCGGCGCCAGCTCGCGCAGCAGGCCCTCGACCGCCTCGGTCCCACCGCTCACCGGAACACCGGGGACTCGTGCAGGACCGGCCACAGCTCCACCGGGTCGACATCGGCGAACGGCATGTCGGCGGCGATCTGCTGCGCCCGCTCCAGGCTCTCGCAGTCCAGCAGGTAGAAGCTCGCCAGGTACTCCTTGGTCTCCAGGTACGGGCCGTCGGTGACCGCCGGGGCACCGTCCTCGCGGCGGACGAGCTGTGCGGCGGCCGCGTCCGCGAGGCCGTACGCGCCGAGCAGCTCGCCGCTCTCGCGGTACTTCCGGTTGAACGCCTCCTGCTTGGCGATCGCCTCCGGCCACGCCTCGGCCGGGAAGGACTCCCACTTGGCCTGGTTGCCGTAGATCATCGCGACGTACTTCATCTCGGGGTGCCCTCCGTCCGGCGCGCCCCGTGGCGCGCTCTCACCCTTCAGTCGGAGCGGGTCGCCGGTGCCTCGACATCCCGCGACAGGATTCTTTCCGAGATCCTCGAAGGCATCCAGTGACGGCTAAGGTGTGCGCGTGGCAGACGGGGAGCGGCCGGCACCGCAGCGGCGGGATGCACGGCGCAATCGGGAGGCACTGGCCGCGGCCGCCGCGGACGTCTTCGCCGAACTCGGCCTCGACGCCCCGCTCGACGTCATCGCCCGCCGCGCCGGAGTCGGCAACGCCACCCTCTACCGGCACTTCCCGACCCGCGAGGACCTGATCGGCGAGGTCTTCCGCCCCGCGGCCGCCGTCCTCGCGGAGGCCGGCGAGGAAGCCCTCGCGGCCGAGGACGCCTGGACGGCCGTCGAAGGCTACTTCACCCGGATCTTCGAACTCGTCGCCACCAGCCGCGGCATCAACGACCTGGTGACGATGGCCATTCCGACCGTCCCGGTGCTCGCCGACATGAGCCACCGCAACGCCGCGACCGTCGGGATCCTGGTCGCCCGGGCGCAGGAACAGGGCACGATGCGGGGCGACGTCGTCGCGACGGACCTGCTGTTCCTGCTCGGGCCGCTGTGCCGGGCGGTGCCCGCGGCGGACGGCCTGCGGCCGGGGCTGTGGCGGCGCCACCTCGCGCTGCTGCTCGACGGCTTCCGCGCCCCTGCCACCCACCCGCTCCCCGAACCGCCGATCGGCGACGACCGGCTCGACCAGCTCTTCGCAGGCCTCTGGGAAGCCTGACGGGGAGGGCTCACCCAGGGGCGCGTGGGGGCACCTCCCGGCCGAAGGCTGGGGGAGAACTGCGCAATTCGGATGCGGGCCACCGTACGAACCAGGGGCCGGCCCTGACAGTCGCTGCGGCCACCCTCGGACTGCGCAGTTCCCCGCGCCCCTGATTCGGCTTGCCCCGATCCGGTCCGCTTTCAGATGCGGTGGAGGACTTCGCCGGCGGGTTCGCGGGCGGCTCGGAGGGCGGGGAGGGCGGCTGCGGCTGCTGCGGTGAGGACGGCTGCGGTGACCAGGGTGGTGAGGGCGGCGGCGGAGGGTGGGTGGGCGAGTCCGGCGCCGACGCCGGTCGCGGCGCCCTGGGCGTCGATCAGGGCGAGGGCGAGCGGTACGCCGAGGGCGGCGCCGAGCAGGCCGCCGAGGAGGGCGACGGTGGCGCAGCGGGTGACGACGAGGGCCATCGCCTGCCGCGGGGTGAGGCCGATGGTGCGCAGCAGGGCGAGGTCGCGGCGGTGGGCGCGCAGCGCGACCGCGGCGACGGTGAGGAGTTCGGCGAGGGTGATGAGGGCGAGCAGGGCGACCAGGCCGACGACGGCGGCGCGGACGGTGGCGAGTCCGGCGAAGGGTGCGGTGGTGGGCCGGACGTCGAGGCGGCCGGGGAAGGCGGCGGCGAGGGCGGCGGAGACCCGGTCGGCGTCGGCGCCGGGCCGGAGGGTGAGCGTCCAGTAGTCGGGCCGGGGGTCGGTGGTGGTGGCGTCGGCGAGGGTGTCGAGGCCGGTGGAGACGATGCGTCCGCCGCGGTCGGGTTCGACGACGCGGCCGACGACGTGCAGGATCCGCGGGGTGCCGTCGGTGGTGACGCGGGCCCACTGGCCGACCCGGATGCCGAGGAGGTCGAGGGCGCCCTGTCCGGCGACGGCTTCGCCGGTGGCGCGGACGGGCCTGCCCTCGACGACGTCGAACGGGTAGGGGCGGTCGGTGGTGCCGAGGGCGCGCAGGGTGACGGTGGCGGACTGGCCGGGGGCGAGGGCCTCGCGGTCGGCGCCGGGGTGGACGCCGGAGACGGCGGGGTCGGCGGCGAGGGCGGCGGGCAGCGGGTCGTCCGGTCCGGCGGCGCGGACGGTGAGGGCGGCGGCCGAGCCGGCGGTGGCGGTGCGGCCGAGTCCGTCGAGGGTGGACCAGGCGGTGAGGGCGAGGGTGCAGGCGAGGACGGGGACGGCGATCCGCAGGGCGGCGGTGGCGGTGCGGCCTCGGCCGCGGACGGCGCCGCGCACCCCGAGGACGAGGGCGGGCGGCAGCCGGCGCAGCAGGGCGAGCCGGGCGGGGCGGGGCGGCCGGTCCTGGGCGGGCTCGCCCTCGGCGGGCGGGACGGCGGGGATCCGGGCGGCCCGCAGGGCGGGCAGGGCGGAGGCGGCGGCGACGGTGACCAGGCAGGCGGGGGCGGCGAGCAGGGCGAGCGGTCCGCTGCCGAAGACGGCCCGGGCGAGTGCCCAGGGGGTGGCGGTGACGCCGGGGTCGGGGGCGAGGGCGGGCAGCAGGGCGGCTGCGGCGAGGGCGCCGGCGCCGCCGATCAGGAGCCCGGCGGCGGCGAGCAGCAGGTGCTGGGCGACGAACATCCGGGCGATGCCGGCGGGGGTGAAGCCGAGGGCCTTGAGGGTGGCGATGTCGCCGAGGCGGGAGCTGATCCGGCCGGCGGCGGCGCCGGCGACGGCGAGGGCCGCGGCGGCGAGGGCGGCGAGGCCGCACAGGCCGAGCAGCAGGCCGGCGGGTCGGCTCTCGCGTTCGTGGGAGTCGCGGGCGTCGGTCCAGGTGGCGACGCGGGTGACGTCGCCGCCGAGGGTGGTGACGGCGCGCTGGGCGGTGTAGTCGGCGTCGGCGGGGTGCGCGAGGCGCAGGCCGACGGCGTGGCCGCGCAGGGCGGCGGTCGGCTGCACGGTGTCGAGGGTGCCGGGCAGTACCCAGGCGAGTCCGGGCCGCAGGTCGGGGTAGCGGGCGCGGTCGGGGCTGTCGGCGATGCCGAGGACGGTGAGGGTGTGGCTGCGCCCGTCGGGCCCGCGCAGGGTGAGCCGGTCGCCGGGGCGGGCCCAGGCGGCGGAGGCGAGGGAGTGTTCCAGGACGATGCCGTCGGGGCGGGCGGCGTCGAGCCGGCCGCCGGCGACGGGCAGCGGGGCGGAGACGGCGGGCGGGCCGGGGTCGGTGGCGCGCAGCGAGAGCGGCAGTTCGGGTCCGGTGACGGGCCGCCCGTTGCGGCCGGTGAGGGTGGCGGCGGTGGTGTCGTACGGTCCGCCGACGGCGGTGATGCCGGGCAGCCGGGCGAGGGCGGTGTCGGCGTGGTCGGTGCGGGTCTCGATCCACACGTGGGCGCCGTCGGCGCGGGCGAACTGCCGCTGCCAGGGTCCGGTGACGTTGTTGAGCAGGGCGCCGGCGAGCAGCAGTGCGGCGGAGACGCCGGCGGTGGCGAGCACGACGAGCAGCGCGGGCAGCCGGTGGGAGGCGAGGTCCGCGCGGATCCAGCGGAGGGCGGCGCGCACGGGCTCAGCCGCCGAGGTCGAGGACGTCGCCGACGCCGCGGGCGGGCGGGGTGTCGTCGATCCGGGTGTCGTCGGTGATCAGGCCGTCGAAGAGGCTGACCACGCGGTCGGCGCTGCCGGCGACCCGGGCGTCGTGGGTGACGAGGACGATGGTGCGGCCCTTGGCGTGGTGGCGGGTGAGCAGGGCGAGGACCTCGCGGGCGCTGCGGCTGTCGAGGCTGCCGGTCGGCTCGTCGGCGAAGAGCAGGTCGGGGTCGTTGACGAGGGCGCGGGCGAGGGCGGCGCGCTGGCGCTCGCCGCCGGAGAGGTCGCCGGGGGCGGCGTCGGCGCGGTCGGCGAGGCCGAGGTCGGCGAGGAGTTCCTCGCGGCGTTCGCGGGCGGTGCGGGCGCTGTGGCCGGCGAGCAGGGCGGGCAGTTCGACGTTGTCGGCGACGGTGAGGTCGGAGACCAGGTTGCCGGTCTGGAAGACGATGCCGATCCGGCGGCGGCGCAGCACGGCCCAGTCGGCCTCGCGGAGGGTGTCGACGCGCCGGCCGTCGAGGTGGATCTCGCCGGCGTCGGGGCGGCGCAGCCCGGCGAGCAGGTGCAGCAGGGTGGACTTGCCTGCGCCGGAGGGGCCGGTGACGGCGACGAAGTCGCCGCGTCCGACGGTGAGGTCGACGCCCCGGACGGCCCTGACCTCGGCGCCGCCGCGGGCGGCCCGGTGGGTCTTGACGAGTCCGGTGGCGCGCAACACCGGGACGGCGGTGTCCTGGCCTGTCACGTGAGCTCCTCCTGGCATCTCTCCAGCCAGTCGAGGTCGGCCTGCAGGTGCAGGACGGCGCCCTCGATGAGCAACTGGGAGACCTGGTTGCCGCGTTCCCCGGCGGCCATCCGGTTCAGGCCGCGCATGACGTTGAGATAGTGCCGGCGCTGGTTGTTGATCAGCGTCAGCCGGTCGGCCAGCTGCGTCTCGGGGGCCAGCACGAGTTTGAGGAAGAACTCGTCGCGGACCCGCGGTCCCTCGGAGGGCTCGCTGAGCCACGTGGCCACCTCCTGGCGGCCGGTGTCGGTGATGGCGTAGACGCGCTTGTCGGGTTTGCCGTCCTGCGCGACGTCCTGGCCTTCGATGAGGCCGGCCTTCTCCAGACGTCCGAGGGTGACGTAGACCTGGCCGATGTTCGCACGAGGGTACGCCGCGCCGAAGGTCTGCTCAAGGGCCTGCTTCAGCTCGTAGCCGTGCGCCGGCTCCTTGGCGAGCAGCGCGAGCAGCGGTAGCCGCACTCGGACCCTCCCCTCCCTTCGTTCGCCCGGGCATACTCTGTCGTCATTGGCTTGTCGTCCGCGACGCGGCCCGGCTGGTTCGGCCCGGTCACACGGTACGCGAGGCGGGCGGTCCCGCCCATCGGCGGGCGGAGTGGAGGTCGGTACGGTGCGCCGTCGGAGTCTGGGGAAGTTGGCGGGGGCGCTGGCCGGCGTGCTGCTGGCGGGCGGCTGCTCGCTGCCCGAGGACCTCGACGATCCGGACGCGTCCGGCACCGGGCCGGTCACCCTGGTCACCGGCCGGGACCGGGCCGGCTACCTGCAGGGACTGCTGGACAGCTGGAACACCGGGCATCCCGGCGAGCGGGCGACGCTGGTGGAGCTGCCGGACGCGGCGGACGAGGTCCGGGCGCAGCTGGCGGAGGGCCTGGCCCGCGGCAGCGACCGTTTCGACGTGGTCAACCTGGACGTGGTGTGGACGGCCGAGTTCGCCGAGAAGGGCTGGATCGCGCCGCTGGACGCCGGGATGGCACCGGCCGGTCTGCTGCCGTCGGCGGTCGGCACCGGGCGGTGGCGGGACCGGCTGTACGCGGTGCCGTTCACCACCAACGTCGGGCTGCTGTACTACCGCAGTGACGTGCTGGCCGCGGAGGGTGTGCAACCGCCGCGCACCTGGGCGGAGCTGGAGCGGCTCGCCCGCGAGGTGGCGCCGCGGCACGGCCTGGACGGCTACGCGGGTCAGCTGCTGCCGTACGAGGGGCTGACGGTGAACGTCGCGGAGGCGGTCGGCTCGGCGGGCGGGCGGCTGCTGGACGACCGCGGCGCGGTGGCGGTGGACACCCCGCAGTCCCGCGCGGGACTGGAGTTCCTGGCGCGCGGGGTGCGGGAGGGCTGGATCCCGCGGGCGGCGCTCGGCTACCGCGAGGAGGAGTCCCGGCAGGCGTTCCAGGACGGCCGGCTGCTGTTCCTGCGCTGCTGGCCGTACGTGTACCCGCAGGCCCAGGGGCCGGGTTCGGCGGTGGCCGGGAAGTTCGGCGTGGTGCCGCTGCCCGGCCCGGACGGCCCGGGCACCTCGGTGCTCGGCGGCTCCGACCTGGCGGTCAACTCCCGTTCCCGGCACGGGCGGACGGCCCGGGACCTGATCCGCTTCCTGACCGGGCGGGACGTGCAGCGCCGGGTGCTCACCGAGGGCGGTCTGCCGCCGGTGCGGGCGGACCTGTACACCGACCCGGAGCTGGTGCGGCGCCATCCGTACCTGCCGGTGGTGCGGCAGGCCCTGGAGGGCGCGGTGCGCCGGCCGGCCTCGCCGGAGTACCAGCAGGTGAGCCTCGCGGTGAGCGCGGCGGCGTACGAGGCGCTGCTCGGCCGCAGCAGCGCGGACGAGGCGGTGGCACGGATGGCCGCGGACCTGAAGTCGATCTCCGGCTGACCTTCGAGGGTGGCCCGCCAGGGGCCCGGACACTTACTTGTTAAGTATCCGGGCCCCTTCTTTTGTGCCCGTTTGATGAGCTATGTCCTCATATGGCCGGTGAACCTGCTCTGGACGGGACCTGTCGAGCTACCTAACATGCATGTATCCCCGCGGCCCGGACGGCGCATGCGGGACCCTGTGCGACCTCTGCGGCGCTGCCCCGCCGTGTCCTTCCTGAAGGTGACGAATGCTCACGTCCCCCACCCCGGACGATCCACCGGCCGTGCCCGCCCACGCCCTGCTCACCGCCCCGCCGGCGGCCGGCCCCGACCGCCCCTGGTGGCGGGACGCGGTCGTCTACCAGGTCTACCTGCGCAGCTTCCAGGACTCCGACGGCGACGGCATCGGCGACCTGGCCGGCGTCCGCGCCCGACTCCCGTACCTCAAGCGCCTCGGCGTGGACGGCGTCTGGCTCAACCCGTTCTACGCCTCCCCGCAGCACGACCACGGCTACGACGTCGCCGACCACTGCGCCGTCGACCCGCTGTTCGGCACCCTCGACGACTTCGACCTGCTCGCCGAGGACTGCCGGCTGCTGGGCCTGCGGCTGATCCTCGACATCGTGCCCAACCACTGCTCCCGCGAGCACCCGTGGTTCGAGGCCGCGCTGCGCGCCGCACCCGGCAGCCCCGAGCGGGCGTTCTTCCACTTCGCCGACGGCCGCGGCGAGAGCGGCGAACTGCCGCCCAACAACTGGCGGGCGATGTTCGGCGGCCCCGCCTGGACGCGGATCCGCGAGGCCGACGGCAGCTGGGGCCAGTGGTACCTGCACCTGTTCACCCCCGAGCAGCCCGACCTCAACTGGCGCCGCCCCGAAGTCGCTTCGGAGTTCGAGCGGATCCTGCGCTTCTGGCTCGACCGCGGCGCCGACGGCTTCCGGATCGACGTCGCCGCGGGCCTGTTCAAGCACCCCGAGCTGCCCGACTCGCCCGACCCGGAGGCCGACGAGCGCACCCGCGACTCGGTCAACCCGCTCGCCTGGAACCAGCCCGAGGTGCACGGCATCTGGCGCCGCTGGCGCGCCGTCTGCGAGGAGTACACCGCCCGCGACGGCCGGCAGCGCCTGCTCGTCGGCGAGGCCTCCGTGCCCACCGCCGCCGAACAGGCCGCCTACCTGCGCCCCGACGAACTCCACCAGGCGTTCTTCTTCCACCTGTTGCACGCCCCCTGGGACGCCGCCCACTGGCACCGGGTCATCGACGCCGCCGTGCACGACATCGCCGCCACCGGATCCACCGTCACCTGGGTGCTCAACAACCACGACCAGGTCCGCACCACCAGCCGCTTCGGCGCCACCGACCCGCTGGCCGGCGCCGCCCGCGCCCGCGCCGCCGCCCTGCTGATGCTCGCCCTGCCCGGCGCCGCCTACCTCTACCAGGGCGAGGAACTCGGCCTCCCCGAGGTCGACGACCTGCCCGACGAGGTGCTCACCGACCCGATCTACCACCGCACCGGCAGCCGCACCGGCATCCGGGACGGCTGCCGCATCCCGATGCCCTGGTCCGGGCACGAGCCGCCGTTCGGCTTCGCCCCCGACGGCGGCAAGGAGCCCTGGCTGCCGCAGCCCGCCCACTTCGCCGCGCACACCGCCGAACGCGCACTCGCCGACACCGGCTCCGCCTGGCACCTCTACCGCGAGGCACTGCACCTGCGGCGCGTCCTGCCGCAGCTCGGCGAGGGCACCCTGCGCTGGATCGACACCCCGCCCGGCGTGCTCGCCTTCGTCCGAGGCGACGGCCTGCTGTGCGCCGTCAACTTCGGCGACGAGCCGGCCCTCGCCCCCGTCGACGGCGAACCGCTGCTCGCCAGCGGCCCCTGCCCGCCCTGCACCCTCCCCGCCGGCACCGCCGCCTGGTGGACGGCCGGCGCAGCAACGCTCTGACGCCCGGTCGAAGACGCCCCGCTGCACCCCCGAACGGCCGCGCGCCCACACCCGCGGCCCGGCCGCCCCGGACGACTCCGGCGCGGCGGCCACCGGCCCGCTCCGCGACACCCTCCCGCCCGCGGGGCGGGCCAATGGAGGGGGCCGTACGACAACATTGCAGCCGTGTGCGCAAGCCATACGCTCGATTTG
>NZ_JBEYFP010000143.1:0-11972 GCF_040634455.1 Kitasatospora sp. NPDC007106 | reverse complement strand
CGCCGGAGGCCGCCCTCGACCACGACTGCCCGCAGGACCGGCTCGGCGACCCGGCCGAGACCGCCGCCACCGCCGCGGACCGGGCCGCCGCCCACGGCCTGGGGGCCGACCACGAGGCGCGCGGCCGTGCTCGGCGCCGAGTCCGACCCGCACGCCGAGGAGCTCGTCCTCGTCCTGCTCGCCGCGCCCGGCCTCCCGGCCGGACTGCTCGCCGCGGCGGACCGAACCGCCGCGCGGCGCCCGTGGCGGCCGTGTCGCCACCGTTCTGCCGGACGGCGGCGACCGGCTGGTAGCTTCGGGGCACATGGAGAGCACGCAGAGCATCGCCGGGTCCGTCCGCGCCGTTCTGGACGGCTGGGCGGTGCCGTACACCTGGCTGGAGATCGACCCCTCGTTCGCCGACACCGCGCAGTTCTGCGAGGAGTACGGCCACACGCTCGAGGACTCGGTCAACTGCATCCTGGTGGTCGGCAAGACCGAGCCGCGCCGCTACGCCGCCTGCCTGGTGCAGGCGACCCGCCGGCTCGACGTCAACCGGGCGGTGAAGCGGCTGCTCGGCGCCCGCCGGGTCTCCTTCGCGAGCGCCGAGGAGACGGTGGCGCTGACCGGCATGCAGGTCGGCGGGGTGACCCCGGTGGCGCTGCCGCCCGGGATGCCGGTCTACGTCGACGCGCCGGTGCTCGGCCGCACCGAGATCGTGCTCGGCGGCGGCGACCGGGCCGGCAAGCTGCTGATCGCCCCGGGCGCGCTGCTGGCCCACCTGCCGGGCGCCGAGGTCGTCGAGGACCTGTCGACCGCCCCGCCCGCCGCCTGACGCCTCGAACCGGGCGGAACCGCCCGCACCCGGCCGCCGCGCCGGCGGGGACCTGGACGGAACGTCCAGCCGGCGCCCCTGGCGACACTCCATTTCGTCGCCTGCCAAACCGCGGTTCGGGTGCACAGAATGTGTGCCACGCCGAACGAAGGAGGTGTCGATGGGGATGGAACCGACCGAATCGATCGCCGGAGCAGCGGTTGCGTGCGCGCCGCTCGCCGGAGTGCTGGTCGCGGACTTCGGCCGGGTGCTCGCCGCCCCGTACGCCACGATGCTCCTCGCGGACCTCGGCGCGGACGTGGTCAAGGTCGAGCGCCCGGACGGCGGCGACGACACCCGGGCCTGGGGGCCGCCCTACGCGCCCGACGGCCAGGCCACCTACTACCTCTCGGTCAACCGCAACAAGCGCTCGCTCACCCTCGACCTCCGCGAGGAGGACGACCGCCGCCGCGCCCTCGAACTCGTCCGGCGCGCCGACGTGGTGGTGGAGAACTTCCGCCCCGGCACGATGGCCAAGCACGGCCTCGCCTACGAGGACGTCGCCGCCGCCAACCCGCGCGCCGTGTACTGCTCGATCACCGGCTTCGGCACCGGCGAGGGCGCCGCACTGCCCGGCTACGACCTGCTGATCCAGGCGGTCGGCGGCCTGATGAGCGTCACCGGCCCGGGCCCCGGACAGCCGGTCAAGGCCGGGGTGGCCCTGGTCGACGTGCTCACCGGACTGCACGCCGCCTTCGGCATCATGGCCGCCCTGCGCGAACGCGACACCACCGGCCGCGGCCAGCTCGTCGAGGTCAACCTGCTCTCCACGCTGCTCTCCAGCCTGGTCAACCAGTCCGCCGGCTACACCCTGGCCGGCGCCGTGCCCGGCATCCTCGGCAACCGGCACCCCTCCATCGCCCCGTACGAGGTCTTCCGCGCCGCCGACCGGCCGCTGGTGGTCGCGGTCGGCAACGACCGCCAGTTCGGCGCCCTCTGCCGCGGCCTGGACGCCCCCGACCTCGCCGACGACCCGCGCTTCACCACCAACGCCGACCGGGTGGCGCACGTCGAGGACCTCGCCGCGGAGCTCGGCGGCCGGCTGCGCGAACGCACCGCCGCCGCCTGGTTCGAGCACCTCACCCCGCTCGGCGTCCCCTGCGGACCGGTCAACGACCTCGCCGGAGCCTTCGGCCTCGCCGAACGCCTCGGACTCTCGCCCCGCACCGACCAGGGCCTGGTCGCCAACCCGATCGGCCTCTCCCGCACCCCGCCCGCCTACCGCCTGGCCCCGCCACGGCTCGGCGAGCACACCGACGAACTCCTCGCCTGGCTCGACGCACCCCACCGGCCTGCGAACAACCCCGCGAACAACCCCGCGGACCACCCCACGAACGGAGACCTCCCGTGACCGGCCCGATGAAGGACCCGCTGGACCTGCTCGACATCCCCTCGCTGCTCACCGACGAGGAGCGGGAGATCCAGGCGACCGTGGCCCGCTTCCTCGCCGACCACGTCCGCCCGAACCTGCCCGAGTGGTTCGAGAACGCGCACTTCCCGCGGGAGATCGCCCCCGAGCTCGGCAAGCTCGGCGTCCTCGGCATGCACCTGGAGGGCTACGGCTGCGCCGGCACGCAGGCCGTCGCCTACGGCCTCGCCTGCCTGGAGCTGGAGGCCGCCGACTCCGGCTTCCGCAGCTTCGTCTCGGTGCAGGGCTCGCTCGCGATGTACTCGATCCACCGGTACGGCTCGGAGGAGCAGAAGCAGGAGTGGCTGCCGCGGATGGCCGCCGGCGAGGCGATCGGCTGCTTCGGCCTCACCGAGCCGGACTTCGGCTCCAACCCGGCCGGCATGCGCACCAAGGCCGTCCGCGACGGCGACGACTGGATCCTCAACGGCGCCAAGATGTGGATCACCAACGGCGCGATCGCCGACATCGCCACCGTCTGGGCCGCCACCGAGGAGGGCGTCCGCGGCTTCCTCGTCCCGCGCGGCACCCCCGGCTTCGAGGCCCGCGAGATCAAGCAGAAGCTGTCGCTGCGCGCCTCCACCACCGCCGAGCTCAGCTTCGCCGACGTCCGGCTGCCCGCCTCCGCGCAGCTGCCGGAGGCCCGCGGGCTCGGTGCACCGCTGTCCTGCCTGAACGAGGCGCGGTTCGGCATCCTGTTCGGCGCGGTCGGCGCCGCCCGCGACTGCCTGCAGACCGCCCTCGCCTACGGCGGCGACCGGATCCAGTTCGACCGACCGATCAGCGGCTTCCAGCTGACCCAGCAGAAGCTCGCCGACATGGCGGTCTCGGTGAACAACGCCGCCCTGCTCGCGATCCACCTCGGCCGCCTCAAGGAGCAGGGCCGGATCCGCCCCGAGCAGGTCAGCGTCGGCAAGCTCAACAACGTCCGCGAGGCGATCGCCATCGCCCGCGAGTGCCGCACGATCCTCGGCGCCAACGGCATCTCGCTGGACTACTCGCCGCTGCGCCACGCCAACAACCTGGAGTCCGTCCTCACCTACGAGGGCACCAGCGAGATCCACACCCTCGTCATCGGCCAGGCCCTCACCGGCATCCCCGCCTACCGCTGACCCCGGCCCCGCCGGCCCCGCAGCCCCCGCCGGATCCGTCCGGCGGGGGCTTCAGCGTCCGTAACGGGCGGTCAGCTCGGCGGCGTACCACTCCGGCACGCCGGATCGTCCGAACGTCGGAGGGAGGTACGAGGCCAGTGCCCCCGACACCTCCAGGAACGGCCCGTGCTCGGCACGCCACGCGTCCCGGACGGCCGGAGACGGGAAACCGCGGAAGACCGCGACCTCGGGATCCCGCTCGCCCCAGCACCCCCATCGCCCCGACGGGCCGGTCACGGCGACGACGTCCGCCGAAATCGCGATCGACCCCAGGGCGTCGCCGTCCGCCGGATCGAAGCCGATCGCCGCCCAGTAGTCCTCCGCGCAGGCCCCGACCGGCAGCGACACCGCCGGGTACCGGCCGCACCCGGGGAGGCCGCCGTCCTGTTCGAGGACCAGCAGATCCACCCGGTCGTCACCGTGCCACCGGGCCATGTCGCGCAGCGCCGGCCAGAACTCCTCCGTCAGCACCGCGTCGAACTCGCAGAACAGCACCTCGCCCGGCGGCGCCGCGAACACCTGCCCGGGCAGCCTGGCCGCCGTGTCGAAGACCGCCGCTGCGCGGGCCCCGATGTCCCGGTACTGCGTCAGGCCGGTCGCCGGCCACCCCATTGAACCCGCCACCCTCACACGATACTTCGACGCACTCCTCCGCCGCGCCCGCCTCCGGCAGATCCGCTTCCACGACCTCCGCCACTCGACCGCGACCCTCCTCCTGGAACAAGGCGTCGAACTCGTCGTCATCAAGGAACTCCTCGGGCACGCCCACATCGGCGTCACCGCCACCGTCTACGCACACGTCCGCCTCCGCCTCCAGCGCGACGCCATCGATCTGCTCGGCCGCGCCCTCGGCAAGCCCTCCGAGGCCGCCACCGACCCCGACGACGGCGACGGCCCACCGCTTTGTGCAACCCCCGTCCGCTGACGTTGCCGTCAACTACTGCCGTCAAGACCCCAGAGGCCCCGCCAGAGCACTCCGGCGGGGCCTCTATAGCTATTCACTACATCTGGCTCGTGTCGAACAGCAGGATCTTGCCATCGACTTCGACGCACTTACACGCGGCTAACGACGGTGGCCCGCAGGACAGACCTGCGGGCCACCGAAAAATCCCAAGGTTAGAGATCCTCGGGTCGGAAGGCTCTCATTGTGCCGATGCCTTCTCGGCATGACCACTCGAATACGCCATCATTCCGAATTCGAGCTGTCGCCTCGGATTCAGCACTACGAACATTCAGGTGATGACCTGTGCTGAATACCATCCGCAGCGATCCGGATTTGAATGCGACCGCCGACAAGACAGTTGCGCCGATCAGTCTCACCACTTCTTCGCCGGGGAGCGCCACTGCGTCCGGGGCGGTGGCCGGCCCATCTGTCAGGAGCGTCGGGCCGAAAGTTTCCAACACCACCCCGCCAGCGAGAGTTACCGTGAGCTCCTGACCATCCGACGTTTGAGTGGCTGCTACTACCGGGGTACCTCTCAGTCCGATGATCCAGCGGTCGCCAAGTTCGTCAATCACTATTCCTCCGGAAGATGGTCGAAGATGTTTCCAATGCTCTCTCCCGGAGTTCCATCAGGCAGCTGCGGGTGCACCTCGCCGGTCTTGGGGTCAATGAGCATATCAGGGTTCTTATTGCTTCCGATCCCGCGCCATCCGCCCTGGGCCTTCACCTTATGAATGGCATCCTTGATCTGCTTGACGGAATAGCCGGTGGCCTTCGCGATCGCGCCCGGCTTGGACAGCATTCCGCATGGTCCATCCGAATTGTGAACCAGGACCGGGGTCGTACCAGCGAGTACATAGTACGTGTGGAGCTCATCCACCGTGAGGTTGTGCATGCTGGCCGTGCCAGGCACCGTGCGGATGGCGGTGACGAGGGCGGTGCCGTTGGGTGTGGCGAGGCGGTGACCTGGGGACAGGCGGTCTGCCGTGGTCCAGGTGTGGGTGGTCTCGTCCCAGAAGGGATGGTGGGCGGTGGTGTGAATGGAGCTGCTGGTGCCGTCTTCGGCCTGGACCTGGACGTCCTGGAGGTCGGTGTCCTTGTTGAGCCAGGTCGTCGTGACGGTTCGGGCGCCGATGTCCTTACCGGTATCCGGGTCGGCGGCTTCTACCTCGTCCCCGGGGCGTATGTCCGCGATTGGCTTCAGCGTGCCGTCGGCCATGAGGACGAGGGTGTCCGGGCTGAAGCTGTTGCACCCCTTGAGCCGGGTCACGATGCGGTCCCGGAAGGAGCCTCCGGCGGCCGGCTTGGCGGAGCCGAGGCCCTTCAGAGAACCGAGGCCGTCGGACATCAGGGCGGCGAATTCCTCGGACTTCGCGCTGAGTGCGTCGAATGCGCCCTGGCTGGCACCGCAGTCGTTGACGATGCAGTAGGTGGCGGCGATGCGCTTGGCGCCGGCGACGTCGTCGTGCTTCTGGAGGTAGCGGGCCGCCTGGATGCAGGCTTCACGCCCGAGGCAGAGGTAGGACGTCTGTCCGTTCTCGCCGCGGTGCGCGCCGAACCAGAAGTCGCCGTTGAACGCCTGCTGGCCGTACGTGAAGTCGAAGTACCAGCGGAGCAGTTCGTCCCTGTCGTTGCTCTTCGGGGTGAACTTGGCGATCAGGTTGCTGATGACGGCGTCTTCGTCGGCCCAAGGGTTGCCCCCCGAGCCGTTGCCGCCGCCGCTGTCCCCGCTGCCGCCCGGTGCGTTGCCCCCCGAGTGACCGCCGGTCGGGCAGTTCGCTTCCTCGCCACCGCAGTTCAGCATCTGACCGCTCGGGTCGCTGAAGGTCAGCGGGTTGTTGTCGCTGTAGGTGTAGCCGGCGAGGGCCTGCGGGTCGGCGGGGACGAGGAGGGGATCCACGCTGGTGAACCGGCCGGTGGCCGGGTCGTAGTCGCGGGCGCCCAGGTGGGTGAGGCCGGTCGGTTCGTTGGTGCCGCCGAGGAAGCCGCGGGTGCCGGCCCAGCCGGTGGGCTGGGTGCCGCGGGTGCCGCCGAAGGGGGTGGAGCGGCGCTGGCTGACGGCGTTGGTGGTGGCGTCGATGCCGAGTTCGGCGGTGCCGTGGTGGTCGTTGATCTGGAAGGTGACCGTGTTGTCGTCCGTGCGGACGGCGGTGGCCGCGCCGAACGGGTAGTACCGGGTCGCCTTCGCCTTGAGGGCTCCCTTGACGAGGTTCAGCTCGGTGTTGCCGAGGTAGAGCGTCCAGTTCTCGGCGGCGGGAGCGGCACTGTCCAGGTTGTGGGCGAGGAGCCGGTTGCCGTCGGCGTCGTAGAGGTAGTCGGTGGTCCGCGCCGTCTTGGTGGTGGTGCCGCCGGTCGTCACGGAGACCGTGTCGTTGACGGACGCCAGGCGGCCCTCGGTGTTCCAGGTCAGGTCCTGGTCGCTCGACCGGTCGGCCGCGGGCTTGAGGTGACGGGCCAGCGTGTTGCCGGCCGCGTCGTAGCCGTAGGTCTCCGGGACGGGCGTTCCGAGCGCGCCGACGACGGTGCTCGTGCCGCTCAGCGCGTGGGGCTGCGCGGCGGTGGCGGCGGGGTAGGTGTAGCCGGTGGTCGCGTCCTGGCCCGTGTTGCCCGCGGGGTCGTGCCGGGTCTCAGTGGCACGGGTGCCGTTGGTGTTGTAGGTCCAGCTGGTCCAGTACGGCGCCGGGCCGCCCAGCTGGGTGCCGGCGGGGCTGGTCGGGCAGGTCGTCCCCGAGGGGGTGAAGGCCTCGGTGAGGCGTGCCAGGTAGTCGTACTGGAAGCACTGCCGGTCGGTCCCGTACGAGGACGTGTCGGTCAGCGAGGTGACGTTGCCCGCCTGGTCGTAGGTGTAGGCGGAGGCCCGCACCGGGGTGGGGTTGTTCTGCAGGGTCGTGCTGCTGGCCTGCAGGCGCTGGGTGCCGAACTCGTAGGAGTTGGTGACGGTGATCTGCTTGTTGGCGGTGCCGTTGGACAGGACGGCCTGCTGCGGCTTGCCGCTGTAGTCGTAGGTCTGCCCGGACAGGTACGGGATGCTGCCCGTGCCGCTGGCCGCCGTCGGCCGGTGCAGGGCGTCGTAGGTGAACGCCACCGACTCGCCGGTCAGGTTGCCCGCGGTCGGGTAGGAGATCGAGGCGACCGTGCCGTCGAGGCTGTAGATCGTGCCGAGGGTGTAACTGCCGGCCAGCTTCTCCTGGCCGGGGACGGAGGGAACGGTGTAGGTGGTGCGGCCCGGCCGGTAGAGCTTGTCGAAGAACGAGTACGCGGTCTTGTACTCGTAGGTGGTGCCGCCGACGGTGGTGAACCGGCTGGCGGTGGAGAGCTGGCCCTTGTTGCCGGCCGGGTCCCAGGTGCGGGAGGTCAGCAGCGGGCCGGTGGCCGTGCCGTCGTGGGTCTCCAGCGGTCGGCCGAGGTTGTCGTAGACCGTCGCCACGGTCTTCCCGCGCCCGTCCGTGGTGCTGACGGCCTCGCTGCGGTCGTTGTAGGCCGTGGTGGTGGTGCCCGCGTCCGGGTCGACGGCCTTCGTCCGGCGGCCGAGCTGGTCGTAGGTCCAGGACCAGCCGGTGCCGGCCGGGTCGGTGAGACCCGTCAGGTTGCCCGCACGGTTGTAGGAGTAGCTGGTGGTGTCGTAGGCACCGGTCGGGGTCGACGCCTTGTACTGGCGCAGCTCGGTGGTGCGTCCGGCCGCGTCGGTGATCGTGGTGGTCGGGGTGCCGCCCTGCGGCGGGGTGACGGTCGTGCGGTCGCCGCCGTAGGCGATCAGGGTGGTGGCCAGCGCCGTGCCGGGCCCGTTGCCCTTGAGCAGGGTCGTCTTGGTGACCCGGCCGAGGCCGTCGTACTCGTTGCGGGTCTGGGTCTCCACGCCGGTCGTGTCCGCGACGGTGGCGAGCGTCGCGCTGGGCGCGCCGGTCGCGTAGTACGGCGCGTACGTGAGGACGGTCTGGCCCCGTTCGTCGTAGAACGCGTCGGTGATCAGCCGACCGTTGTTCGGCCCGGGTTCCTGGGTCTGCCGGACGCGGCCGAGGCCGTCGTAGACGGTGTACGAGGTGTCCTGGCTGCTGTCCTTGTTGACGGTCTTCGTGGTGACCGAGGCTGCCTGCTGTCCGGAGGCCGCCGCGTACGCGTACTCCAGGCTCGGGCTGCCGGGGTAGTTGAGCTTCAGGTGGTCGGGCCGCCAGACCTTCAGCGTCCGGCCGAGCGCGTCGTAGACGACGTCCGTGCGCAGGGTGTTGGCGTCGATCGAGTCGACGGTCTGGCCCCGCAGCAGGTCGTGGTCGGCCGTGGTGGTCTGGGCCGTCGTGGCGTCCCCGGCCTTCGCCGGCGGCGTGGTGACCGTGGACCTGGTCGGCCGGCCGGTGGCCGGCGTGTACGCGGTGGTGGTGGTGCGTGCGTTGGTGGACGCGGTGGTGACCGGCCCGGGCGTGCCGGTGGTGTCGAACACCGTGGTCGACGCCAGGCTTGTGCTGGTCAGGATCCGGCCGTAGACGTCGTACCCGGTGGCGTTGTCCAGGTACGTGGCCTTGGTGCCCGTCTGTGACTTGAGGGTCTCCTCCAGTGTCGCGTCGCCCTTGGTCGGGGCCGCGCCGTAGGCCTGCCCGTCGTAGCGGGTGCGGACGTCGGCGAGGACGTCGGAGGTGCCGTCGCCCTTGGTGGTGCGGTCGACGGTCGCACCGCAGTTCGCCGCGACCGTCTCGGCGCGGATCGCCTTGTTGAGGATCCATGCGCCGGTGTTGTCGGCGTAGGTGGTGCGGGTGCACTGGTCGTCCGTGGTGACGGCGGTGTCACCGAGACCCTCGGACTGGGTGGTGCGGCCGTAGTCGTCGAACGTGCTCTTGGTGCGGGTCTCGCGCCAGACGCTGCCCGCCCCGTTGTCGAGGGAGGTGAAGGTGCGGGTGTCCTGGGTGCCGGTGAGGTTGGCGGTGGTCGTGCCCCAGTCGCGGACGCGGGTGGCCGTGGTCTTCTTCCACGGTGTGTTCACCGTCTTGGAGAGGACCTTGCCGCCCGGCCCGTCGTACTTCTCCGTGCGGTACTCGAACCCGGCCCAGGCGTCGTCGTCGGTGATCGGGTTGCCGAGGCCGTCGTCGACGGAGACGGAGCGGGTCTTGGTCCGGTCCGTGGCGTCGGTGCGGTCGCCGTCCGTTCCGCGCAGGAAGAAGTGCTCGCCCTGTGTGGACATCCCGCTGTTGCCGCCGGTCTCGACCCGGACGCGGCCGTAACCCCGCCACTGGGACCAGGTCTTGAGCTTCTCCTTGGTGATGCCGTCGAGGTCGTCGAAGTGCCAGGCCGCGTCACCGAGGTACGTGTAGTGCGTGACCATGTCGGGCGCGCCGCCCGTGCGGTCGGTCACCAGCACGCTGTCGACGAGGTACTTGTTGAACCACTCCGTGGTGACCGGGACGTCGTTGGTGGGCTGGTACTGCTGCGGGAAGCAGCGCGTGGTGTTGGTCTGCGGCGTGGGCAGGTGGTTCTCGTCGCAGGCGGCGGCGGAGTAGTTGACGTCGATCTGCCCGCCGACCTCGTCGATCACGGTGCCCAGGCGCTGCTTGATGAACGGTGCCCGGCCGTCACCGGTCTTGTCGAGCCGGTTGACCAGCTGCTTGTAGACCAGCGTGGTCTTCGGCACCACCACGGCCGAGGGCGACTCGGCGGTGGTCGCGTTGCCCGTCCGCTGGACGGAGGTGAGCAGCAGCTGGTAGTCGAAGTCCGCGGTGCCCCAGCTGTGCGTCAGGTCCCAGGTGTCGACCGGCTTCAGGGTGCCGTCGGCGCGCAGGGTGCTGGCGACGACCTGGCTGAGCCGCGTCCGGGTGAAGAAGGTCGGCGAGTACCGGCCGTTGTCGCAGTCCTTGCCGGTGTCGCAGTTCTGGTCCCACGGGGTGTCGTACCAGTACTGGCGGTTGGTGTTGATGTTCGCCGGGTCGCAGAGCGAGGCCGTGGCCTCCAGGCAGCGCTCCGCGGTCTTGAACTCCACCCGGGCCATCGGCTGGACGGTGGCGGAGTAGATGTCGCCCTGCTGCTGCCCGTAGTCGATGTGGTCCAGGTGACCGCCGCGGACGTACGGCGTGCGGTCGGTGGCCTTCAGGTTGCGCCCGTAGTTGTTCCCCTCGGGCGTGTACCAGTAGGTGATGTCGTTGCCGTGGCTGTCGACGACCAGGTCGAGGTTCCAGCGCCAGCCCTGCTGGCACCACGAGGAGGCGAAGCCGCTGCTGTTGTAGCAGGGCTCGCCGCTGTTGTTGCCGAACACCGGCACGGTGTAGACGGACTTGGTCTCCGGCTTGCCCGAGGCCCAGTTAGGCAGCCGGTTGTAGCCGAAGTAGTAGGCGGTGCCGTCGGTGGTGGTGGCGCGGAAGTACTCGCCGTCGTTGTCGCCGTTGCCCCGGTTGGCGTCGCGCAGGCGGACGATCTTGGTGCTGTCATCGCCCTTGATCCGCCATTCGTCCGCGGAGACCGGGATCAGTTCGCCGCTGTGGCCGGCGAAGGCGATGGTGGCGTTGTCGGTGGCCCAGCACAGGTCGCCCGGGTCAGCGCCGTTGGTCTTCGGCGCGCCGTCGTCCGCACAGGGCTTGTAGGTCCGCTCGACGAAGCCGGAGTCCATGCTGAAGCCGTCGCCGACCCAGGAGCCCTGGTTGTTGCTGTTGACGGTGCGTCCGTCGATGCTGCCCGAGTTGTAGGCGAGCCCCAGCTTCGGGGTGAGTCCGCCCGGCATCTCGGTGAGCGGCATGTCGTAGGACCAGGTGAACGACCCGCTGTTCAGCGACGTCGACCAGGTCGAGGCCGAGGAGAGCGGGGTCGCCTTGTAGTCACCCGACGGGCCGCTGGAGCCGACGGTGGCGGCGAGGACGGTGCTGCCGCCGGTGGCCTGCAGACGCAACTGCCCGGTGGGTGCGGCGGGTGCGGTCAGCGGGACGCCCTCGGCCCGGACGACCTGGTGCTCGGTGTCGTTGCCGCCCTTCAGCGGCGTCTGCACCCGGCACTCGGGCTTCTCGGGCGTCGTCAGTACGCACGCCGGGAGCCGGACCAGGCGCAGTCGCGCACCGAATCCGGCACCGCCTGCCTGGGCGAAGGCGCTGTAGTCGACCGCGACCTCGGCCGAGGTGCCGGACGGCCCGGTCGGAGCTCCGACGGTCATCAGCACGCCGGAGATCCCGGCCCGTTCGGCCGCGTCCCGGCCGAGGACCTGGACGTCGACCGACACTCCGCCGGGCGTGCTGCCGGCCGCCGTCAGGCTGACGGGGAGCGCCCCCGCCTTGGCGTCCTTCCCCGGGGCGAGCGCGGCCTTCGCCGTGCCGGCCTTGGGCCAGGACACCTGGCGCGCGGCCGGGGCGCTGAGCGTGGTGTTCGCCTTGGCGGCCTTCACACCCGCGTTCTTGACCTTCACCGGCGTGCCCGGTGACGGGACGGCGGGCTTCGTGAAGCCGGCCGCGGACGCCGCCGCGGCCAACGGCACCGTCGGCAGCAGTGATCCGATCAGAACGGCAGCCACCACGGCTGCCGTTCTCGGCCGGGACCGCCCTGCGGCAGCCCTGTTCCTACTCATGCGTGTCTTCCTCGTGACGGTGCCCCGGGCGGGGCGCATCGGGAACGGTGGGCGCGGTGCGCCCGCCGTGGTCCCCGCGGCCGGGCGGC
>NZ_JBEYFP010000142.1:0-12021 GCF_040634455.1 Kitasatospora sp. NPDC007106 | reverse complement strand
CCCAAACCCACCACAACCCGCCACCCCCGAAAAGACTTGTGGTGCCTGAGTTCAGAGGGGGCCCCTACCCTCCCCGGCCCGCCCCCCCGGCCGCGGGGATCCCGCGGCCGGGGGCACGTGCCGGAAGACCGGGCTCGGCGCCCGGACCCGCTCAGACGTTGGCGCAGCTGTTGCCGAACGCCGGGTTGAGCAGGCCGATCACGCTGACCGTGTTGCCGCAGACGTTGACCGGGACGTGCACCGGCACCTGGATCAGGTTGCCCGACAGCACGCCCGGGGAGCCGGCCGCGACGCCCTGGGCGCCCGCGTCCGCCGCGGCGACACCCGCGCCGGCCAGCACCAGGCCACCGGCGGCGGCGGCAACGGCGGCGATCTTCTTGTTGACCTTCATGAGTCCTCCTGGTCGATACCTGCGGCCCGTTCCCCCGGGCTGCACACAGGGGTGAACGAGGCTGCTGCGAACGGGGTGCGGAGGAGTTTCCCCATTCACCCGCAACGGTGATGATCCGAACGGACTACCGACCATGGGAAAGCGCGAGGAATCGTTTCTTCAGAGCCGGTCGAGGGCGTCCCAAATCATTCCCTCGTACCATGCGAACGGCCCGCCCCGGAGAATTCCCGGGGCGGGCCGTTCGCGGTCGGCCGGAGCCGTTGCGGAGCGGTTCAGCAGGCGTCGAGGAAGCGGTCCAGCACCCGGACGCCGAACTTCAGGCCGTCCACCGGCACCCGCTCGTCCACGCCGTGGAACATGCCGGCGAAGTCGAGGTCCGGCGGGAGCTGCAGCGGGGCGAAGCCGAAGCAGCGGATGCCGAGGTCCTGGAAGGACTTGGCGTCGGTGCCGCCGGACAGGCAGTAGGGGACGGCCCGCGCGATCGGGTCCTCGGCCCGCAGCGCCGACTGCATGGCCTCGACCAGGGCGCCGTCGAAGCCGGTCTCGATCGCCTTGTCCGAGTGCAGGGTCTCGCGCTTGACCCGGGGGCCGAGCACCGAGTCCAGCTCGGCCAGGAACTCCTCCTCGTAGCCGGGCAGGAAGCGCCCGTCCACGTGGGCGGTGGCCTGGCCGGGGATGACGTTCACCTTGTAGCCGGCGCCGAGCATGGTCGGCTGGGCGGTGTTGCGCAGGGTGGTGCCGATCATCTTGGCGATGCCGCCGAGCACCCGCAGCGTCTCGTCCATGTTCTCCGGGTCGAGCTTCACGCCCAGGGCGTCGGAGAGCTCGTCCAGGAAGGCGCGGACGGTCTTGGTGATCCGCAGCGGGAACTGGTGGCGGCCGAGCCGGGCGACCGCCTCGCACAGCTCGGTGATGGCGTTGTCGTCGTTCTCCATCGAGCCGTGCCCGGCCCGGCCCTCGACGGTCAGGCGCATCCAGTGCATGCCCTTCTCCGCCGTCTCCACCAGGTAGAGCCGCACCTGGTCGTTGACGGTGAAGGAGAAGCCGCCGACCTCGCCGATGCCCTCGGTGACGCCCTCGAACAGCTCGGGGTGCTTGTCGACCAGGTACCGGGCGCCGTAGGTGCCGCCCGCCTCCTCGTCGGCGACGAAGGCCAGCACCAGGTCGCGCGGGGGCTTGCGGCCGGTGCGCAGCCGGTCGCGGACGACGGCGAGCGTCATCGCGTCCATGTCCTTCATGTCGACGGCACCGCGGCCCCAGACGCAGCCGTCGGCGATCTCGCCGGAGAAGGGGTCGTACGTCCAGTCCGCGGCGTTGGCCGGCACCACGTCGGTGTGGCCGTGGATCAGCAGGCCGGGCCGCGAGCGGTCCTCGCCCTCGATCCGCACGACGGTGGAGGCCCGCCCCTTGGCCGACTCGTAGATCTTCGGCTCGACGCCGAACTCGGCCAGCATCTCGGCGACGTACTCGGCCGCCTTGCGCTCGCCCGGCCCGGAGCCGTCCCCGTAGTTGCTGGTGTCGATCCGAATCAGGTCGCGGCAGATGTCGGCGACCTCCGACTCGGCCGTCACCCTCGGCGCTCCAGCCCGCTCCGCACTCGGCTCACTCACGGCCACTCCTCGTCTCCGGTCGTCTCCGGCCCGCCCTGCGCACCTCGGCGCCGCCCGGCCCCACGCCGGGGCACCGCGGGCACCGTCCCGCCATCCTCCCCCAGCATCCGTCGCACCCCAAGGCCATCCGCCCGCGGATCGAAGCCCGCCGGCACCCCGCGGGGGCGGTTTTGGGACCGCAAGCCGATCTTTGCTACAGTTGAGCACGTCAACGCGGCGCGCAGCCGCGGAGACGACACCCGGTCCGGGTGGCGGAATGGCAGACGCGCTAGCTTGAGGTGCTAGTGCCCTTTATCGGGCGTGGGGGTTCAAGTCCCCCCTCGGACACCAGCGGATCCCCGCGGAGCTCAAGGAGCTCCGCGGGGATTTTTTGTTTCCGCCGCCATCGGACATGGCAGGACACCGACATCTGATTCGACACCGTCGTCGTCCGCGGCCCTGCGGATGACCTATTACGTCCTCGCCACCCACGCACGGCACGACCTGCACTTCGGCTACGCGGGCGACCGCGAGCCGCCGCTTCTCACCGCCGTTCCCGATCAGGTGCTGATCCGCGGATGACACCCCGCCCCATCAGGCACAGGGAATCGACGGACCGCAACCAGAAGTCGTGGTCCGCCCTCGGGCGCCACGCGGAACGGTACCGCCGGGGTGTCACAGGCCGTGCCGATCGAGGACCTTCAGGAGGTTGCGCTTGCGCTTCTGGTCGGCACGCAGGGCTGTGAGATAGTCCGCGAAGGCCGGTTCCGTGCCCAGCACCCGGTGGCAGGCACGGGCCTTGAGGAGCAGTCTCGCGATCTCCTGGTAGTTGGCGTCCCCGGTGATCTGCCTGAGCGGCTCGATGGCGCGCAGGTACACCATCAAAGCGTCGGCCGGGCGGGTGTCCCGCACATGGTCGGCCAGGGTCAGCCACTGCCGGGTACCGGCCCGGCCCGGCGCGGCCTCCCACGCGGCGTCCAGGTCTCCGTCGTCGATCAGAACGTCGATCAGTACGGACCCGCCGTTCCGGTGCCAGCCGCCGTCCGGGCGCTGGCCGGCGTCCGCGCGCAGCAGGTCCAGCGCGGCGGCGCGATCACCGTCCCAGGTACCGGCGGCGCTGGACGCCTCCCGCAGCTTCCGGTACGCATCCAGTGAGCGCGAGGCCCGGAACCGTTCGTGGCGCAGCGCCGCCGCTTCGGCCAAGCGCCCCGTCGAGGCGTAGCGGCCGGTGAGGTAGTCCAGGAGCCGGTCGTCGACATGCGATCGTCCCGCGGTGTCGCGGATGCCCCGCTCGGCCCACTGCAGCGCCTCGGCCTCGCGGCCTGCCGCATCGAGTTCCCGGGCGATCAGCAGGTGTGTCCAGCCCGAGGGGGCCAGGTCGGCAGAGCGCATGGCGATCAGCGCATCGAGGTCCCCCTCCGTCTTGATCAGATGTTCCATCAGGTGCTTCTCGGCCCAGCCGGACGGATTGCGCCGCCACGCCTCTTCCGCGAGCTGCCGGACTCGTACGAGCCCTGTCCGGCCGAGGAGTTCCCGGTAGTCGTCCAGCTCGACCTCGGGCAGGTGACCCTGATCGCCCAGCAGGTGCTGTACCAGCCACTCGGCGGTCCGTACCGGATCGGGCGATGCCGCCAGGCACGCCCGAAGGTGCACCTCGCCGAGATCGTCGGCGACGCTGCCGACGGCGCCGTCCGAGTCGTCCATGTCGTCGTACACCCGCCCGAGCAGGCGGATCGCCTCCCGCGCCAGGTCGACCGCCCGGGCCGCCTGGCCGGCCGCGATCAGCGCGCTGATCGCGGCTACCGCCTCGCCGGCCTGCTTCGCGTAGGCCTGGACATCGGCGTATTCGATGTACCCGTACCGGCTGAAGCGCCCGGTGGCGAGAAGGCCCACGATCCGCTCGCGGATCCGGACGGGATCGGCCTGAACCGTCGCGGCACGCAACTCCAGACGGCGACGCAGGCCCCGGTCCTCATCGATCAGTTCACGCACCAGGGCCAGCAGCTCCTCCTGGGAACGCGATTCCAGCCAGGATTCAAGGCTCCCGACCAGGCTCTCGGAGTCCGCGCGCAGGCGGGGCAGCTCCGCCCCGAGCCCCAGCACGACCAGACCGACCGCCACGCAGTGCTTGCAGAAGTTGCCGTCCAGGCCGTACGGGCAGTCACACTCCCCTGACAAACCGTGCTCCCCGTCGAGCCTGAGGACGACCTCGTAGGCATCGCTCCCGTAGACGGTGGCCGTGAACCGGCCTCCCGACACCTCGAACTCTTCGACAGCGTCCTGATAGCCCAGACCGCGTTCGAAGGAGCGCGGTCCGGCCAGCGATCGCAGGTCGTCCTCGGTGAATGCGCTGGCGCTCGTCATGGCCTTCATTCAAGCGGAGGAAGGGCCACCGCGGCGTCGCGGCTTCGGTTTTCCGCGGAGTGGGCTCAGCCGGTGGTCACGGCCGTGACAGGCTGGACACCGATGGCGAGCGGACACCGCGCCGATGTCGGGCATGCCGCTCCAAGGGCTGGTCGGGATGGTGCGCTCGGTTGTGCCGCACACTGACGACGGCCTTGATGCCCGGGCGCCCACGTCACCGACCGGCGCCGCCCCCGCCGAGGTGTTCGTCGGCGACGCGGCGGGGGACGACCATGCGCCAGGCGTCCAGGACGAGTTCACGCATCTCTTCGGTGTCGATGGCCGCCGTTCTGACCTGGACCCAGTTGAAGCGTTCGTCGGGCGGGTCGGGCGGCAGGAAGGTGTCCGGGGCGGAGGCGATCAGGGCGGCCCGTTCCTCCTTGGGGAAGGCGAAGCCGAGGACGGACTCGTCGCGGTTGAAGGCGAGGTAGACGATCCTCCCGACCCGGAACTTGACCCGGTCGCGGACGAGCGCCTCTTCCGTCCGGGGCAGCGAGAGCGCCAGGCGGCGCACGTCGTCGACGGTGACCATCCGACCAGCCTGCCGGTCCGCGGGGCTCAGCGCCCGGGAACGGGGTCGTGGCCGCCGTGCGTGCCCGGGCGGCAGCGCAGGAGGCGGCCGGCGGTGAGGCGGCTGCCGCGCACTGCCCCGTGCCGGTGCAGGGCCTGGACGGCGTAGGTGGAGCAGGACGGGGTGTAGGGGCAGCACGCCGCCCGGGTGGGGCTGATCCGGCTGCGGTAGAAGCGGACGGCGTCGTAGAGGCCGGCGGCGAGCGGCCCTGCGGGGACGGGGGCGGCCGGGTCGGCGGCACTCCGGCCGTGGCCGCGGCCGACGGCGGCCTTGAGCACCGAGGCGAACATGATCGGGATTAGGGCGATCATGCAGGGGTCGGCGATCTCGCCGAGGCAGTCGCAGGCGTCGCAGCAGTCGTTGTCGCCCTTCGTCCGCTTGTTGCGGCGCTTCCACTCCTCGCGGGCGCGGCGCTGCTCCCGGCGGCGGCGGCGCTCGTGCTCGGGCAGCCACCACCAGGCCCGGCCGGGGCGCGGCGGCGGGCCGCTCTGCTGCTGCACGTGGTGCGGGTGGTGCTGGGACACGGCTGCGGGCCTGCCTTCCGTCCGGGTGCGGGTCGGGCCGCCGCGGTGGCGGCCGGCCCGGTGGGTCGGACGACGGTAGCGCACCTGTGGGTTCCCTCCACCGTCCGCCTGCCGGCCTTGACTTCGCGTGCACTCCAACCACCAGACTCCGAACCGTTCGTTCCCGCAAGGGGCAGGCGAGAACCGAGGAGCAGCGATGGAGTACCGCACGATCGGCACCGACCCGTCGACCCGCCGCGAGGTGAGCGTGCTGAGCCTGGGCGCGATGCTGTTCGGCACGGCGGTGGACGAGCGGACCTCGTTCGCGCTGCTGGACCGGTTCGTCGAGGCGGGCGGCACCTTCGTCGACACCTCGAACAACTACGCGTTCTGGGTGGAGGGTTCGCAGGGCGGCGAGAGCGAGGCACTGCTCGGCCGGTGGCGGCGCAGCCGCGGGATCGGTGACGAGGTGGTGATCGCCACCAAGCTCGGGGCCCGGCCGCTCGCGCCGTCGCGGGGATTCACCCTGGACGTCGAGGGCCTGTCGGCGAAGACGGTCAGGGAGTCGGCGGAGCGCAGCATGGAGCGGCTCGGCACGGACCGGATCGACCTGCTGTACGCGCACATCGAGGACCCGCGGACCGAACTCGCCGAGACGGTCGAGGCGTTCGGGTCGCTGGCGGCACAGGGCTCGGTCGGTCTGCTCGGGGTGAGCAACCACTGGGTGTGGCGGGTGGAGCGCGGCCGGGCGCTGGCGGCCGCGGCCGGGCTGCCGGGGTGGGAGGTGCTGCAGTACCACCACAGTTATCTGCGGCACCGCACCGATCTGCCGTCACTGCGGTCCGCGGACGGTTCGGTCGGGGTGGCGGGCGGCGAGGTGCTGAGCTACCTGCGGTCGGAGCCGGGACTGGCCATGGTGGCGTACTCGCCGCTGTTGGGCGGGAGTTACGTGCGGTCGGACAAGCCGCTGGGCGAGGGTTTCGACCACGCGGGGACGGCGAAGCGGCTGGCGGTGCTGCGGGAGGTCGCGGCGGAGACCGGCGCGACGGCGAACCAGGTGGTGCTGGCCTGGCTGATCGGCGGCGAGGTGCCGGTGATCCCGCTGGTGGGGGCGTCCTCGGTGGCGCAGCTGGACGAGAGCCTGGCGGCCGTGGGGTTGGAGCTGACGGCGGACCAGCGGGCACGGCTGGATGCCGCGCACTGATCCGCCGTCGAACGAACGCTTAGGGCTGGTGCTCGGCGCCGGTCGGGGGTGGCCCCTGGGCGGCGAGGAGTTCGGCCTCGGTCTCGGTGAAGAGGCGGGAGCGGAGCAGGAAGCGGACGCCTTCGGGTGCCTCCAGGGAGAATCCGCTGCCGCGGCCGGGGACGACGTCCACGGTGAGGTGGGTGTGCCGCCAGTACGCGTACTGGTCGGCGCTGATCCAGAACGGGGTGTCCTCGGCTACGCGGCCGAGCAGCAGGTCCGAGGCGCCGACCCGGAACTCGCCGCGGGGGTAGCACATCGGTGCGCTGCCGTCGCAGCAGCCGCCGGACTGGTGGAACATCACCGGCCCGTGCACGACCACCAGTGTCCGCAGCAACTCCTCGGCTGCGCCCGTGAGTTCGATCCTGGCGGGAGCCGGCTTCATCAGAAGAAGCCGAGCTTCCGGCCGGAGTAGCTGACCAGCAGGTTCTTGGTCTGCTGGTAGTGGTCGAGCATCATCTTGTGGGTCTCGCGGCCGATGCCGGACTTCTTGTAGCCGCCGAAGGCCGCGTGCGCCGGGTAGGCGTGGTAGCAGTTGGTCCACACCCGGCCCGCCTTGATGGCCCGGCCGAGGCGGTAGGCGGTGTTGCCGTCGCGGGTCCAGACGCCGGCGCCGAGGCCGTAGAGGGTGTCGTTGGCGATGTGCAGGGCCTCCTCGACGGTGTCGTAGGTGGCGACGGAGACCACCGGGCCGAAGATCTCCTCCTGGAAGATCCGCATGTCGTTGCGGCCTCGGAAGATCGTCGGCTCGATGTAGTAACCGCCCTCCAGGCCGGGGACGGTGCGGGCGCCGCCGCCGGTGAGCACCTCGGCGCCCTCCTGCCGGCCGATGTCCAGGTAGGACAGGATCTTCTCGTACTGGTCGTTGCTGGCCTGGGCGCCGATCATGGTCGCGGGGTCGAGCGGGTCGCCGGCGGTGATCGCCTCGGTGCGGGCGATGCAGCGGGCGATGAACTCGTCGTAGATGGAGGCGTGGACGAGCGCGCGGGACGGGCAGGTGCACACCTCGCCCTGGTTGAGGGCGAACATCACGAAGCCCTCGACGGCCTTGTCCAGGTACTCGTCGTCGGCGGCCATGACGTCCGGCAGGAAGATGTTCGGGCTCTTGCCGCCGAGTTCGAGGGTGACCGGGATGATGTTCTCGCTGGCGTACTGCATGATCAGGCGGCCGGTGGTGGTCTCGCCGGTGAAGGCGACCTTGGCGACCCGGGGGCTGGAGGCGAGCGGCTTGCCGGCCTCCACTCCGAAGCCGTTGACCACGTTGAGGACGCCGGGCGGCAGCAGGTCGGCGATCAGCTCGACGACCAGCAGGATGGAGACCGGGGTCTGCTCGGCCGGCTTGAGGACGACGCAGTTGCCGGCCGCGAGCGCCGGGGCGAGCTTCCAGGTGGCCATCAGGATCGGGAAGTTCCACGGGATGATCTGGCCGACCACGCCGAGCGGCTCGTGGAAGTGGTACGCCACGGTGTCGGCGTCGATCTCGGCGATGCCGCCCTCCTGGGCACGCACCACGCCCGCGAAGTAGCGGAAGTGGTCGACGGCGAGCGGGAGGTCGGCGGCGAGCGTCTCCCGGACGGGCTTGCCGTTCTCCCAGCTCTCGGCGACGGCGAGCTTCTCGAGGTTCTGCTCGATCCGGTCGGCGATCCGGTTGAGGATGTTGGCGCGTTCGGTGACGGAGGTGCGGCCCCAGGCCTCGGCGGCGTTGTGCGCGGCGTCCAGGGCGAGTTCGACGTCGGCCGCCGAGGAGCGGGCGACCTGGCAGAACGTCTGCCCGGTGATCGGCGAGGGGTTGTCGAAGTAGCGGCCCTCCACCGGGGCGACCCACTTGCCGCCGATGAAGTTGTCGTAGCGGGGGGCGAAGCTGACGATGCTGCCTTCGGTTCCGGGCCGGGCGTAGACCATGGGCGGCTCTCCTCGTCGGAAGACGCGTACGGGTGGCGTCCGACGGCCGTCGTCCCAGGGGCGGCCGCCGTGGACGGTGGCCACTCTCACCCCTTCGGGTTGGTGAAAGGTTGGCACCGCCCGGCGGCCCCCGGAACGGTCGTCAGTCGCGCAGGGCGGCGTGCAGCCGGCTGAGCGCCACCGCACGCCGCCCGTCGCCGGGGGCGAGCAGCCGCAGCGCGTGTTCGTGCACCTCGGCGTCGTACCGGGCGAGTTCGCCGTACCGCAGGGCGGGCGCGGGGTCGGCCGCGGCGAGGACGGCGGCGCGGACGGCGACCTCCAGGTAGGTGCGGTGCTCGACGACGGCGGGTGCGTCGGAGTGCGGCAGCAGCGGGCCGGTGTACAGCCGCACGGCGGTGGCGGTGTCGCCCGCGGCGAGGGCGCGGCGCACCTCGGCCGCGTCGCACTGCACGGGCGCGGTGAGCCGGTAGCGGCGGGCGGAGACGGCGCCGCCGAGGTCGCGGCGCAGGTGGGAGATCTCGGCCTTGACGGTGGTGGCGGTGACCGGCCGGTCGCCGTAGACGGCGGTGCGCAGCCGTTCGGCGGTGAATCCGTCGGCCTCCAGGGCGAGCAGGGTGAGGATCTCCAGGCGGCGCGGCGGCAGGTGCAGCGGGACGCCGTCGCGGGTGGCCTGTTCACGGCCGAGGCAGGTGAGGCGCAGTCCCTCGGGGCGGGCGGTGGTGCCGGGGGTCGCGGGCAGGGCGGCACCGACGGCGGCGGCGAGGGTGCGGACGGTGGACAGCGCGAGCGGGTGCGAGCGGTCCCAGGTGGTGGAGAGGTCGAGGGTGCCGGCGATGCTGCCGTCCGGGCGGCGGATCGGCGCGCAGTAGCAGACCCAGCCGTGCAGGACGGAGACCAGGTGCTCGGCGGAGAAGACGGTGGCGGCGCGGCCGGTGCTCAGGGCGAGCGACAGGGCGTTGGTGCCCATCGCCTGCTCGTCCCAGCGCGCGCCGGGCGCGAAGTTGACCCGTTCCGCCTTGCGCTGCATGACCGGGCCGCCGCAGGTCCACAGGATGGTGCCGGCCTCGTCGGTGACGGCGGCGATGAAGCCCGCGTCGTCGGCGATGGCCCGGAGTTCGTCGGCGACGGCGTCGACCGGGGCGCGGAGCGGGGAGTGCGCCCAGTCGGGGCCGTGCGCGCCGGGGTCGGAGGGCGGGGCGGCGGTGCGGGCGGGGTCGACGGTGGTCAGCGAGCGGAGCCAGGAGTCCGCGACCTCGGGGCGCACCCCGGTGCCGTCCGCGGCGTGCTGCGGCCGGGCCGCCCGGTGGGGCACCCAGCGGGACCACTCGTCCTCCAGCGCGGCCCTGCGCCGGCGAAGATCTCCACGCACAGCATCGACCCCTTCGACCTCGTCGTCGACGGCGGGCACGGCCGGCCCCGCCCGCGGGGCCGCCCGTCCCGATCGGGCCAGTGTGGCCGACCCCCGGCGGGTGCGGCCAGCACGCCGCACCGCGAAGTCGGGATGCCCCGGGCCGGCGGGGCCGACCCGTTCCGGTGGGACCGACCCGTCCGGTGTGGTGCACCCGTGCGAGCGGGGGTGCGGCCCGAGGGGACGGGTCGGGTGGACGGGCCGGCCCGAGGGCGGACGGGTCGGGACGGGCTCCCGGGGCCCCGGCGGCGGGCGGTGCGAGGGCGCGCCAGGCGTTCAGCCGGTCCACATCTGCGCTCTGTCGGGCGGCCACCTCGATGCCGACCTGCCACGGGAGACATACGGGTGACCCGCCCGTCATGAGCGTGACGGGACAAGGGCCGGTCCGGAGCGCAGTGCGTCCAGTCCCGTCCACGAGCAGGGAGAGCCGAGATGACCACCGCCCCCGTCCTCACACCGTCCGTCCCCGACCGGGCCGCCGCTCCCCAGGCCGCCGCCCGGACCCCGCAGGCCCCCGTGCCCGTCGGCTACAGCGTCGCGCTGGCCCAGGACGAGGGCGACGTGCGGGCCGCGCAGCGGCTGCGCCACCGGGTGTTCGCCGAGGAGATGGGCGCCGTCCTGGACAGCCCGCTGCC
The DNA here is from genome assembly GCF_040634455.1 of Kitasatospora sp. NPDC007106. Lineage (NCBI taxonomy): Bacteria > Bacillati > Actinomycetota > Actinomycetes > Kitasatosporales > Streptomycetaceae > Kitasatospora > Kitasatospora sp. NPDC007106. Next base: position 1,376 of record NZ_JBEYFP010000142.1, on the reverse strand, counting down.
CGGCCTGGACGTCGACGCCTTCGACGACCACTGCGACCACCTGCTGGTCCGCGAGAACGGCACCAACGAGGTGGTCGGCACCTACCGGCTGCTGCGCCCGGAGGCGGCGCGCCGGGCCGGCCGGCTGTACTCCGACACCGAGTTCGACCTGTCCCGGCTGGCCGGGCTGCGGGACGGCCTGGTGGAGGTCGGCCGGTCCTGCATCCACCCGGACCACCGGGGCAGCGGAGCCGTCATCAACCTGATGTGGGGCGGCATCGCCCGCTACCTGACGACGACCGGCAACACCTGGGTGGCGGGCTGCTGCTCCGTTCCGCTGGCGGACGGCGGCACGGAGGCCGCGGGCGTCCGGGACGCCGTCCTCGCCAAGCACCTCGCCCCGGAGGAGTACCGGGTGTCGCCGCTGCGCCCCTGGGACCACGAGGGCGTCGCCCGGCCGGCCCGCGCCGCGATCCCGCCGCTGCTCCGCGGCTACCTGCGGCTGGGCGCCTGGGTGTGCGGGGAGCCCGCGCACGACCCGGACTTCGGCGTCGCCGACCTGTACGTGCTGCTGTCGCTGGAGCGGACCGACCCGCGCTACCTGCGGCACTTCCTGTCCGCCGGGCCCGCCTTGTGAGCGCCTGGCTGCCGACGGCGCCCTGCACGCCGGAGGACTGCGTGGCCGCCCCCGACCCGGCGGTCGGCCCGGGGCGGCAGCTGCTGCGCGCCGCGTCCTGCACGGGTCTGCTGCTGGCCGGGGTGGCGCTGGCACCGGTGGTCCGCGGCTGCTGCGGGCCGGCGCTGCGCGAGAGGCTGGTGCAGCGCTGGGCACGGCTGCTGCTCGCCGCGTTCGGCGTGGAGCTGCGGGCGGGCCGGGCCCTGCGGACGGACGGCGGTGTGCTGGTGGTGGCCAACCACGTGTCGTGGCTGGACATCCTGCTGGTGGCGGCCGTCCGGCCGGCGCGGATGCTGGCGAAGACGGAGGTACGGGCCTGGCCTCTGCTCGGCCCGCTGGCGGCCTGGGCGGGCACCCTGTTCCTGGACCGGGACCGGCTGCGCGCGCTGCCGGCCACCGTGGACGGGATCGCGGCGGCGCTGCGCCGCGGCGAGCGGGTGGCGGTCTTCCCCGAGGGCAGCACCTGGTGCGGGCGGCGCGGCGGACGGTTCCGGCCGGCGCTGTTCGAGGCGGTCGTGCGGGCCGGCGCGACCGTCCAGCCGATGGCGCTGCACTACCGACTCGCGGACGGGCGGACGGCGACCGTCGCGGCGTTCGTCGGCGAGGACGGGCTACTCGCCTCGCTGCGCCGGGTGATCGCCGCCCGCGGGCTGGTGGCGGAGGTCGAGTTCCGTGCGCCGGTCCCGGCGGGTGCGGCGGGCCGCCGCGAGCTGGCCGCGGC
>NZ_JBEYFP010000141.1:0-12025 GCF_040634455.1 Kitasatospora sp. NPDC007106 | reverse complement strand
GCCGCGGCGGCCGCACCCGTCCCGCCGAGCAGGCCCGGCCCGGACCGCAGCCCCGCGACATCCCGCCCAACGCCTCGCCCCGCGGCCGCCCGATCCTGCCGTTCCCCGGCACCCCCGCCGCCGGCGCCAAGGTCGCCGAGCCGGCCCGCGGCAGCCTCTTCGACGTCGTCAAGGTGGCCATCGCGATCCTCGACACCTCCGGCCGGGTGGTGCTCTGGAGCCCCGCCGCCGAGGACATGCTCGGCTGGCCCAGCGAGCTCCTGGTCGGCCGCCGGATCGACCAGCTGATCGACGACCCCGAGCTGATCGGCCAGGCCAGGCTGGCCATCGAGGAGACGCTGCGGATCGGCAGCTGGCACGGCATCACCCGGCTCTCCGACCGGGACGGCGTGAACGTCCCCGTCGAGGTGCGGATCTCACTGCTCGTCGACGGCGACGGCACGCCCTTCCTCCAGGTGGCGCTCGCAGACGCCCGCACCGTCGCCGCCGTCGAACGCGACCTCGCCGTCCGCGACGCGCTCTTCGAGCAGTCCCCGCTCGGCATCGCCGTCCTCGACACCGAGCTGCGCTACACCGCCGTCAACAGCACCCTCGCCGAGATGAACGGCGTCCCGATGGAGGACCACGTCGGCCGCACCACCGGCGAGACCCTCCCCGAGCGGGCCGCCGACGAGATCACCGCCATCCAGCGGCAGGTCCTCGCCACCGGCGAGCCGGTCATCGACGTCACCCTCGCCGCACCGGTCACCGCCCGCTCCGGCTTCCGCTCGATCTCCTACAGCCGGATGACCGACCGGGCCGGCCGGGTGCTCGGCATCTCCGGCACCGTCATGGACGTCACCGAGCGCTACCGGGCCGTCTCCAAGGTCGAGCACGCCCGCCGCCGGCTCTCCCTGCTGAACGAGTTCGGCTCCCGGATCGGCGACCTCCTCGACGCCTCCCGGATCGCCCAGGAGCTCGCCGGCGCCGTGGTGCCCCGGCTCGCCGACTACTCCGCCGTCATCCTGCTGCAGGCCGTCGCGCACGGCGACGACCTGCCCCGGCACGGCCACGACCGCCGCACCTCCCTGCTGCAGCTCGGCACCGCCTCCGTCCAGGACGGCCCGGAGGTCGAGGTGATGCTCCGCCGCGGCGCCCGGATCACCTTCACCGAGGAGTCCACCTTCGGCCGGGTGCTGCGCACCGGCATCCCCGAGCTGCTCAGCGGCAAGGAGGAGTCCGAGGACCTCAGCTACCCCGGCGACCCGAAGGCGCAGGCCGCCCACGAGCTCGGCGTGCACTCCCGGCTGGTCGTCCCGCTGCGCGCCCGCGGCATCGTCATCGGCCTGCTGGTGGTCAGCCGGGCCGGCTACCGGGAGGGCTTCGACCGCGACGACCTGGCCTTCGCCGTCGAACTCGCCGACCGGGCCGGCAGCTCGCTGGACAACGCCCGCCTCTACGCCCGCGAGCGGACCGCCGCCCTCACCCTGCAGCGCACCCTGCTGCCCCAGCAGGTCCCGCAGCCCACCGGCGTCGAGGTCGGCTACCGCTACGTCCCCGGCAGCAGCGGCACCGAGGTCGGCGGCGACTGGTTCGACGTGATCCCGCTGCCCGGCGACCGCACCGCCCTGGTGGTCGGCGACGTCATGGGCCACGGCCTGCGGGCCGCCGCCACCATGGGCCGGCTGCGCACCGCCGTCCGCGTGCTGGCCGCCCTCGACCTGCCGCCGGAGATCCTGCTGCGGCACGTCCACGAGCTGGCCGACGACCTCGCCCAGGGCCCCGACGAGGCGCTCCTCGCCACCTGCGTGTACGCGGTCTTCGATCCCGTCCGGCGGCGGCTGACCGTCACCAAGGCCGGCCACATCCCGCCCGTCCTGGTGGTGCCCAAGGACGGCGACGGCCCCGCCCCGGCCGCCGGCGGCCCGCTGCCCGGCGGTGTCGGCCAGGTCCTCGACCTGCCCTCCGGCGCCCCGCTCGGCGTCGGCGGCGTGCCCTTCGAATCGGTCGAGCTGGACGTGGCCGAGGGCACCCTGCTCGCCCTGTGCACCGACGGCCTGGTGGAGTCCCGGGACAAGGACCTCGACGTCGGCCTCGGCCGGCTGATCAGCGTGCTGGAACAGCCCTACGCCTCCATCGAGCAGGCCTGCGAGGCCGTGCTCGACACCATGGAACAGGGCCGCGAGCCCGACGACGTGGCCCTGCTGCTCGCCCGGCTCAGCCACGGCGAGGCCGGCACCCCGACGGCCGGCTGGACGCTGCCCGCCGAGCCGACCGCCGTCTCCCGGGCCCGCCGCCTCGTCCGCGGCACCCTCGCCGAGTGGGGTGCCGAGCACCTCACCGACACCGCCGAACTGCTGGTCAGCGAGCTGGTCACCAACTCCGTCCGGTACGCCAGCGCACCGATCGGCGTCCGCCTCACCCTCGGCGAGATGCTGCTGGTGGAGATCAGCGACCCGCTGCCCGACCCGCCCCGCGAGCGGCACGCCGCCGAGGCCGACGAGGGCGGCCGCGGCCTGGAGCTCGTCCGCCGCCTCGCGCTGCGCTGGGGCGCCCGGGCCGAGGGCATGGGCAAGGTCGTCTGGTTCGAGCTCTCCCCGGACGACCCCGAGGGCGACTACTCGGAGGAGTAGGACGGTCGCCCGCGGTCGCCGTGCGCGGCGCAGGCGCACCGGTGCGGACGGTGGCGACGGCGTCCGGCAGGCGGACCCATAAAGTCTGACTTTTCCGACTTCGGCGTCCGCTCCGCGCGGTTCCCCCGGCCCCCGGGCGACACCCCCGCGACCGCCGCGCGACCTGCGGGGGAACACGGCGGGACGGCTGTTCCGGCGGGCTGGCGCTGATGATGTGTCATGTGATGAAATGCCCGAATCCGTAGGCGTTTTCGAGACACACGGCAGATCGATCCTGCCAGATCCGTGCACGACGCAGCCATGTCCGACCCGGCTCTTGACCGAACCGCCCGATCCGTGCAGGCCAGGCCGGTTCGAACAGCGACGGCCGGGTAAGGAGCACCGCGCGGGCCTCCCCCGATTCGATGTTGTGATGCTCGGGGGCGTGTGCGCTCGCACCCGGATGATGAATACTCGGTCTTCTCGACATCCGGATGGGCACTGGTTGGAGGGGTCGGTCCGTTGAACAGCATTCCGGCGCCGCAGGCGCCGAGCAGCAGCGGTCATGCCGCCGTGCCCGGACAGCCCGGCGCACCCGACGACGAGGGCGTCTCCCCGCGCGGCGACGCCGGCGGTCGCGGCCCCGGCGAACCCGGCTCGATCTACGGCTACCTGCGGGTCGCCACCTTCGCGATCGGCCCCGACGGCCGGATCAGCCACTGGAGCGGCCGCGCCGCCGAGTTCTTCGGCGTACCCGCCGGCGACGCCCTCGGCGCCGACCCGATCACCACCCTCGTCCCCCGCGAGCACTGGCAGCGCGGCCGCGCCCGCCTCGAACGCGTCCTCGCCGGCGAGGAGTGGACGGGCACCACCCCCTACCGCGACACCGCGGGCGGCGAAGGACTGGCCGAGCTCTACCTGATGCCCGTCGACAGCGGCCCCACCGCCGGCGCCACCTGTCTCGCCGTCGACGTCGGCCGGCTGCGCACCGTCGAGGACGGCCTCGCCGCCTCCGAGGCGGTCTTCGGCCAGACCCCGACCGGCTTCTTCCTCTTCGGCCCCGACCTGCGCCTGCAACGGGTCAACCCGGCCTTCGCCGCCTGCGTCGGCCGCGACCCCGAGGACCTCCCCGGCCTCGCCCCCGCCGAGCTCTTCGCCCCCGGCGAGGCCGAGCGGCTGCAGGTCGCCCTGCGCAAGGTGCTGGCCGGCGGCGAGCCGATCCTCGACCTGCGCTTCGCCGGCGGCGTCCCCGCCGCCGGCACCCGCGACGGCCGCCGCCGCTGGTCCGCCGCCCTGTTCCGGCTGAACGGCCCCGGCGGCGCCCCGCTCGGCGTGGCCGGCCAGGTGCAGGACGTCACCAGCCGGCACGTCGCCGAACGCGAGGCCGCCGGCGTCCGCCGCAGCCTCGCCCTGCTCAACGAGGCCAGCACCCACATCGGGTCCACCCTCGACCTGGAGACCACCGCCAAGGAACTCCTGGACGTGATCGTCCCGCAGTTCTGCGACCTCGCCACCGTCGACCTCTACACCGCGCTCCTCTCCGGCGACTCCGGCCCGCTCTCCGGCGGCCCCGGCCTGCTCGACGGCTCCGGCGAACTGCGCCGCGTCGCCGTCTCCAGCGTCGTCGGCGGCGCCTCCTCGGTGCTCGGAGAGGGCCTGGGCGCCGTCCCGGTCGCCGAGGCCGGCGGCACCCTCTGCTACCCGCCGCGCTCCCCGCACGCCCGCGCCCTGCGCACCGGCCGCAGCGTCGTCCCGCAGCCCGGCCCCGACCCGCTGCTGCGCTCCACCCTGGTCGTCCCGCTGGTCGCCCGCGACCAGGTGCTCGGCCTCGTCCAGCTCTCCCGGGCGATCGGCTCCGAGCCCTTCGACGCGCGGGACGTCGCCATCGCCGAGGAACTCGTCGCCCGCGCCGCCGTCTGCGTCGACAACGCCCGGCTCTACCGGCGCGAGCACGAGCGCGCGCTGATCCTCCAGCGCAGCCTGCTGCCCCCGGGCAACCCGGCGGCCACCGGCCTGGAGATCGCCCGCCGCTACCTGCCCAGCAACAACAACACCGAGGTCGGCGGCGACTGGTTCGACGTGATCCCGCTGCCCGGCAGCCGCACCGCCCTGGTCATCGGCGACGTCATGGGCCGCGGCCTGCGGGCCGCCGTCGCCATGGGCCAGCTGCGCACCGCGGTGCGCACCCTCGCCATGCTCGACCTCGACCCGGCGGAGGTGCTCGGCGCCCTCGACGAGATCGCCCGCGGCCTCGGCGACGACGACCCCGGCGGCACCTCCGGCGAGGGCAGCGTCGAGGTCTACCTCGCGACCTGCGTCTACGCCGTGTACGACGCCGTCACCCAGCGCTGCACCTTCGCCAGCGCCGGCCACCTGCCGCCCGCGCTGCTCAGCCCCGGCGAGCCGGCCCGGATGCTCGACGTGCCGCCCGGCCTGCCGCTCGGCGTCGGCGGCGAGCCCTTCGAGGAGGTCACCATCACGCTGCCCGACGGCGCGGTGCTCGGCCTCTACACCGACGGCCTGGTGGAGTCCCGCAAGCACCAGCTGGACGAGGGCCTGCGGGCCTTCCGGGCCGCGCTCACCCACGGCTCCAAGCACCTGGAGCAGCTCTGCGACGAGGTGCTCGACGAACTGATCCCGCACCACGGCGAGGACGACATCGCCCTGCTGATGGCCAAGGTCCAGGCCCTGCCGGAGGGCTCGGTCGGCGACTGGAAGCTGCCCGCCGAGCCGACCTCGGTCGGCCGGGCCCGCGAGCGGTCCTGCGACTGGCTGATCAACCGCGGCCTCGACGAGCTGGTCGACACCACCGAGCTGCTGGTCAGCGAGCTGGTCACCAACGCGCTGCGGCACGGCCGCGGCGAGATCCGGCTACGGCTGATGCGGGACCGCACGGTGCTCTGCGAGGTCTGGGACGACGGCTACGCGCAGCCCCGGCAGCGCCGGGCCCAGGAGACCGACGAGGGCGGGCGCGGCCTGCAACTGGTCAGCCTGCTGGCCGAACGCTGGGGCAGCCGCCGCACCCCCAACGGCAAGATCGTCTGGTTCGAACTGGCACTCTGATCCCGAGGGCCTACGCCGCCCGGGTGGATCTGTCCGCCCGGGCGCCGTGTCGTTGCGGGCGGGCGCGGCCGATGGCCTTTCGTTGGGGCATTCCCGGATTCCTCGGGCCGGCCACACCCCGACGGAGGAGCGCATGCGCGCCAGCCGAGCCGCCGACCGGGCCGCCGCCGCGGCCGCCGCCCTCTGTCTGGCCGCCGGCCTCGCCGGCTGCACGGGCGGCTCCCCGGACGGCCCCGCCGCCTCCGACGTCACCGCCGCGGACCGCGCGCACACCCGCGACGGCGGCACCGTGCGCTGGGCGGTCGACGCCGTCCCGGCCACCCTGAACGTCTACCAGCCCGCGGCGGACGCCGACTCCGAGCTGATCGCCCGCGCCCTGCTGCCCGGCCTGTTCCGGCTGGACGACCGCGGCCGCGCCACCCTGGACCCGGACTACCTGGCCGGCGCCGAGTCCACCCCGGCCGGCCGCAGCCCGCAGACCGTCACCTACCGGCTCAACCCCGCCGCGGTGTGGAGCGACGGCTCGCCGCTGTCGGCCGCCGACTTCACCGCCCAGTGGAAGGCGCTGTCCGGCGCCGACCCGGCCTTCCGCAGCGACCGCCCGGCCGGCTACGACGCGATCGCCTCCGTCGAGCAGGGCAGCGGTCCGCACGAGGTGAAGGTGGTCTTCAAGCAGCCGTACGCGGACTGGCGCTCGCTCTTCTCCCCGCTGTACCCGGCGGCCCGGACGGCCACCGCGGACGCCTTCAACCAGCCGCTCGACGGCGGCTTCCGGACCTCGGCCGGGCCGTTCGTGCTGACCGGCTGGGACAAGGGCGCCGGCCGCGCCGTGCTGACCCGCAACCCCCGCTGGTGGGGCGACCCGGCGAAGGCCCAGGAGATCGACTTCCTGGCCGTCCCCGCCGCCGGCCGCCTGGACGCGCTGGCCAAGGACGAGCTCGACATCGCCGCCGTCACCGCCTCCGTCGACCGGGCCGTCCCGGAGGGCACCACGGCCGCCGCGCCGCCGGACGCCGCCGCCATGGTCGAGGCCTCCGCGCACGCCCTGCACCGGGCCGAGACGCTGCCCGGCCTCACCCTGCACCGGGCGCCGGCCGCGGCCTTCACCCAGCTCACCCTGAACACCGCCCGCGGTCCGCTGGCCGACACCACCGTCCGGCAGGCCGTCGCGCGCGCCGTCGACCGGCAGAAGACCGCCACCGCCGCGCTCGGCCCGCTCGGGCTCGGCGCCGTCCCGCTCGGCAACCACCTGCTGGTGGCCGGGCAGGACGGCTACCACGACAACAGCGGGGCGCTCGGCACGGCCGCCGCCGGCACCCTGCTCGACCGGGCGGGCTGGACCTCCTCGGACGGCACCCGCAGCAAGGACGGCAAGAAGCTCGCCCTGACCCTGCTCATCCCGGACGGCTCCACCACCGCCCGCCGCACCGCCGACGCGTTGACCGCCGACCTCGCCGCGGCCGGGATCGCGGTCGCCGCCGAGCCCGTCCCGGTGGACACCTTCGTCACCGACCACCTCGCCAAGGGCGACTTCGACCTCGCGCTGTTCTCCTGGCCGGCCAGCGCCTACCCCTCCGACACCCGGCCGCTGTACGCCAAGCCGCGGCCCGGCCCGGACGGTCTGCCGGTGGTCGGCCGCAACTACGGCCGCGGCGGCACCGCGGAGATCGACCGGCTGCTGGACCGCGCCGCCGGCGAACTCGACCCGGCCGCCCGGCAGGGCCTGCTCCAGCAGGCCGACGCCCGGCTGTGGCAGCTCGCCGACGTCGTCCCGCTCTACCGCCGCCCCGACCTGGTGGCCGTCCGCAACGGGGTGGCCGGCGCCGGCGCGTACGGCTTCACCACCCCGCGGTACCAGGACGTCGGCTTCCGGCAGGAGTGACCGGCGCGGGGCATCGGACGGGTACGGCCGGTCCCGCGGCGCGATGTGATCTTGCACCCGGTGCCACCGGCCGTTTCGGCCCTTGACACGAATCCCCGTACCATAGGAGGAGCCGTGGCATGGTGTGCCCGGCGGGTGGACCGGTAGTAGCAGGCGGGAACGGGCGGCCGCGATCGACAGGGATCGCAAGTCGGCGTCACGCAGCCGGGCGCCGAAACCCACGAACCGGGAGATTCCGCTCCGCATGCCCACGCGCAACGACATCCGTAACGTCGCCATCGTCGCCCACGTCGACCACGGCAAGACCACGCTGGTCGACGCCATGCTGAAGCAGGCCGGCGCCTTCGCCGCCCACCAGCAGCTCGACGACCGCATGATGGACTCCAACGACCTGGAGCGCGAGAAGGGCATCACCATTCTCGCGAAGAACACCGCGGTCAAGTACCACCCCAAGGACGGTGGCGCGCCGATCACCATCAACATCATCGACACCCCGGGCCACGCCGACTTCGGCGGCGAGGTCGAGCGCGGTCTGTCGATGGTGGACGCGGTCGTCCTGCTGGTCGACGCCTCCGAGGGCCCGCTGCCGCAGACCCGCTTCGTGCTCCGCAAGGCGCTCACCGCGCGGCTGCCCGTCATCCTCTGCATCAACAAGACCGACCGTCCGGACGCCCGGATCGACGAGGTCATCAACGAGACCTACGACCTGTTCCTGGACCTGGACGCGGACGAGGACCAGATCGAGTTCCCGATCGTCTACGCCTGCGCCCGTGACGGCGTCGCCTCGCTGACCAAGCCGGAGAACGGCACCGTCCCGGCCGACTCCACCAGCCTGGAGCCGTTCTTCTCCACCATCCTGGAGCACGTCCCGGCGCCGGTCTACGACGACGCCGCCCCGTTGCAGGCGCACGTCACCAACCTGGACGCCGACAACTTCCTCGGCCGCATCGCGCTGCTCCGCGTCGAGCAGGGCGAGCTGCGCAAGGGCCAGACGGTGGCCTGGATCAAGCGCGACGGCTCGATCCAGAACGTCCGCATCTCCGAGCTGCTGATGACCGAGGCGCTCACCCGCAAGCCGGCCGAGGTGGCGGGCCCGGGCGACATCTGCGCCGTCGCAGGCATCTCCGACATCATGATCGGCGAGACCCTGGCCGACACCGAGAACCCGATCGCCCTGCCGCTGATCACGGTGGACGAGCCGGCCATCTCGATGACCATCGGCACCAACACCTCGCCGCTGGTCGGCAAGGGCGGCTCCGGCAAGGGCGCGGACGCCAAGTCCGGCGCCAAGGTCGACCGCAAGGTCACCGCCCGCCAGGTGAAGGACCGCCTGGACCGCGAGCTCATCGGCAACGTGTCGCTGCGCGTGCTGGACACCGAGCGCCCGGACGCCTGGGAGGTGCAGGGCCGTGGTGAGCTGGCGCTGGCCATCCTGATCGAGACCATGCGCCGCGAGGGCTTCGAGCTGACCGTCGGCAAGCCGCAGGTGGTCACCCGCGAGGTCAACGGCAAGACCCACGAGCCGGTCGAGCGCCTTACCGTGGACGTGCCCGAGGAGCACATGGGTGCCGTCACCCAGCTCATGGGCATCCGCAAGGGCCGGATGGACAACATGTCCAACCACGGCTCGGGCTGGGTCCGCATGGAGTTCGTGGTGCCGTCCCGCGGCCTGATCGGCTTCCGGACGGAGTTCCTCACCAACACCCGCGGCACCGGCATCGCGCACTCGATCCACGAGGGCTACGAGCCGTGGTTCGGCGCCCTGACGACCCGCAACAACGGCTCCCTGGTCGCCGACCGGGCCGGTGTGGTCACCGCCTTCGCGATGACCAACCTGCAGGAGCGCGGCGTGCTGTTCACCGACCCCGGCACCGAGGTGTACGAGGGCATGATCGTCGGCGAGAACTCGCGCTCCGACGACATGGACGTGAACATCACCAAGGAGAAGAAGCTCACCAACATGCGGTCCTCGACCGCCGACGTGACCGAGTCGATCGTCCCGCCGCGCAAGCTCTCGCTGGAGCAGTCGCTGGAGTTCTGCCGCGAGGACGAGTGCATCGAGGTGACCCCGGAGACCGTGCGCATCCGCAAGGTCGTCCTGGACCAGAAGGAGCGCGGCCGCACCGCCCGGCACCGCGCCGGTCATCGCGGAAGGGCCGCCCGGCAGCGCCTGGCCCGGAACGCCCGGCAGCTGGCCCGCCTGCGGATGACCGCCGTGCGGGCCGTGGCCCACCGCTGCGCCCGGGTGCGGCGCGCCGCCGCCGCCGAGCCGGTCGACCGGGCCGCCCTGCACGGGCACGCCGGCCGGGGCCTGCGCCGGAGCGGGCCGCCGGGCGCGGTAGCTCGTCCGGTACGCGGCGGGGGAGACGCCCAGCTGGCGGCGGAAGTGCCCGCGCAGCGCCACCGGCGAGCGGAAGCCGCAGCGCCGGGCGACGTCGTCCACCGAGAGGTCCGAGGTCTCCAGCAGCCGCTGCGCCTGCAGCACCCGCTGGGTGATCAGCCACTGCAGCGGGGCGCTGCCGGTGAGCGTGCGGAACCGCCGGTCGAAGGTGCGCCGGCTCATGTAGGCGCGGGCCGCCAGCACCTCGACGTCGAACTGCTGGTTGAGGTTCTCCAGCGCCCAGGTGACCACCTCGGCCAGCGGGTCGTTGCCGATCTCCTCGGGTAAAGACTGGTCGATGTACTGGGCCTGTCCGCCGCCGCTGCGCCGGTTCGGCACCACCAGGCGGCGGGCCAGCGCGTTGGCCGCCTCGGCGCCGTGGTCGGTGCGCACCACGTGCAGGCAGAGGTCGATGCCGGCCGCCGTGCCGGCCGAGGTGAGCACGTCGCCGTCGTCCACGAACAGCTCGCGCGGGTCGACGTGGACCCGCGGGTAGCGCTTGGCCAGCGTCGGCGCGTACATCCAGTGGGTGGTCGCCGGGCGGCCGTCCAGCAGGCCGGCCGCGGCCAGCACGAAGGCGCCCGTGCAGAGGCCGATGATGCGGGCCCCCTCGTGGTGGGCCTTGCGCAGGGCGGCGATCGCCTCGACCGGCGGCGGCTGGGAGATCGAGCGCCAGGCCGGGACGACGATGGTGCCGGCCCGCGACAGCGCCTCCAGGCCGTAGGGGGCGGTCAGGGTCAGCCCGCCGGTGGTGGCGAGCGGTCCCTCCTCGCCGGCGCAGACCAGCAGCCGGTAGCGGGGCACCCCGGCGTCCTGCCGGTCCACGCCGAACACCGAGAGCGGGATCGAGCTCTCGAAGATCGGCGCGCCGCCGAAGATCAGGACGGCCACCGTCTCCCGGCGCCTGCGGCCGGACAGCTTGCGGGCGGGGGCGGGGTGGTGCAGCGCGGACAGCACGGCCGGGCCGGCGTGCCCGCCCGGGCCACCGTCGGCCGGTCCGCCGGCGAAGTGCGGGTGGCCGGAGCCGAACTGACCGTGCGGCGGATGACCGGCGCCCTGCGGCTGGTGCGGTGCGGAGGCGGATGGCGAGCCGGCCGAGGGGGAGAGGTGACCGGACGTCAGGACGGTGCTGCCGGACGGGATGCCGCCGTGCGGGCCGACCTGGCCGGGCAGCGGCGAACCGGTGAGCGGGGAGGGTGCGCGCCCCGGGGCGGCGGCGCGGGCTGCCGACCCGTCAGCTCTGGCGGACCGGCCCGGGAGGCCGGTCGGCGGCTGACCGCCGTCAGGACCCGCGTCGCTCCTGCTCACCCTGCTCAAGGCGTTCCAGCCCCCTCGGTGGTGTGGTGTGGTGGTGCGGCACTGCCCGCCAAGATCGAATCTAGTGGGTGGACCGTTGCTGTTGTGACAAGTTCACCATCCGACGCTATGTCGACATGGCAATTTGGCGTGATGCATTCGATCACGAAGCGTGGCACCCGTCGACCCCTCTGGGAAGGGGGCGGGCGCAACGCTGGCTGGTTGTCGCACGACCGATCCCGGGCACCCGGGGACCCGCCGGCCCCACCGGCGGCCCTGGGCTGCGGCTTTGGCCAACACCCGGGCACCGCATCGAAATTGGCCGAAAACAGGCGGTACGAAACGGGGCGCACAGGACGCGCCCGTGCGCCGGTGCGAGCCCTTCTGCGCAGGGCTGGACAGCCCCCGCCGGGGGACACGGCCGGCGGCTAGGGTCGCCCCATGGACACGCGCAGCCGGCTCGAACTGGCCAACGACAACGCCGCCGGCTTCTGGCTGGCCCAGGCCCGGGTGCACGGCTGGGAGTCCGTCCGCACCCCGTGGTTCACCGCGGTCCGCTGCGACGGCGAGGCCGAGGTCCACCGGTTCGTCGTCACCCGCCCCCACGACGAACCCGCGGCACTGCAGCAGGAGTTGCTCGGCGTGCTCCGGCGGTGGCGGACGGCACGGCTCTGCCTGGAGGACCCGTACGGGAGCCTCGACCTGAGCGCGCACGGCTGCGAGGCCTCGCTGGGCCAGGCGGTGATGGTGCGTGAGCCCGGCGGCGCACCGGCGGCGGACGGGGCGGCCGTCCCCGCGGCCCCGCGGGGACGG
>NZ_JBEYFP010000140.1:0-12062 GCF_040634455.1 Kitasatospora sp. NPDC007106 | reverse complement strand
AGCGCAGGTACCGGCCCACGCGGAATCCGGGCGGACCGGTGCGCTTGCGGCGCCACTGGTAGATGGTCTCCAGCGGCACCTCGAACAGGGCCGAGATGTCCTCGGGCGTGAGGTAGCGGGTGGGCAGGGGCGGAAGGCTGGGGCGCGTGGCGGCGATGGCCAAGGGTGGGTCCTTCCCGGTGCTGGGCGGGGGCGGAGAGCGCTGCGCATGTGTCGGAGGTGGGGATTTCTGCGTCACCGCGTCATCAGCGTCATCCGGGCTTCTGACCTGCGGCTTTGGGTGTCGCAGCGGCCGGGGCCTGCGTCACCCGTGCGTCACCGGCTGCGTCACCGTGACGCAGCCGGTGACGCAGGTGACGCAGGATGACGCAGAGCCTGCCGCCTGCGTCACCCCCAAAGCCGCAGGTCAGAGGCCGTTTTCCGGCGCGCGTGACGCAGGTGACGCAGCGTCTTCCTACCTAGGAAAAAAGACGGGGTGTCTGTAGGTAGTTAGGCGCCGCTCCGAGCGAAAAGAGGGAGCCGCTGCGCGGCGCGACCCTTGCGCGGCTTCGCCGAACAGCAAGAGGAGCACCTCCTCGCGGAGGCCGGTGCTCTTCTTGCCGTTCGGCCTGGCCCGGTCACTGCAGCGGCGGCTGCTCGGGCGGCAGCGCGGGGGCCGGGCGGGTCATTTCGAGGTAGCGGCCCTCCCTGGTGCGGCCGGATTCGATGAGGACACCGCGTGCGGCGAGGGTGGGCTGGAGGCGCTTGAGCCGGTCGGAGAGGACCTTGCCGGTGGTGGGCCAGCCCTTCGGCACCGAGCGCAGGTCGTCGCCGGCGTAGAGGCGGCTGAGGCATGCCAGCCACTCGGTGGATGTCATGCGCTGCGCGGTGCCCGGGGCGATGGTCTCGGCGTGCTGCAGGACGGTCTGCGCGAGCAGGTCGCCCTCGATCACATCGTCGTTCAGGTCGTCCAGGCTGGCCCGGTACGCGGGCAGCGCGCCGAGGCCGGTCGCCGCGTCGAGCTGCGCGCACAGGTGGGCGAAGTCCGCCATCCGCAGGTCGGTGGGGGTCTCCGCCTCTACCGCCCGGACCTTGACCGTGAGGTCGAGCAGCGAGCCGAGCACGACGGGCAGCACCTCGGCGTACTCCGCCCACAGCTCCGCCTCGGTGCGGCGGACGGCGGGCCGCTCCAGCCGCAAAGGCAGGAGCCGCTCGGCGAGGTCGGGACGGATGACGCCGACGTCGATGCCGGTCAGCAGCATCGGGCGGCGGTAGCCGACCCGGAACACGTCGCCGTCGGTGAACAGGGCGCGCTTGACGTTCTCGGCGCCGGTCACGATGCAGCACATCGCATCCGACATGTCCGGGGTCATGTGGGAGAGGTTGTCCAGGGCGGTAATCCACCCGGCGGCGACCGCGGCGAGCAGGTTCTCCTCGTCCTTCGGGGCCCGGCGCAGGTCGCCGCTCATGCCCTCGATGATCCGCAGGAGCATCCGGCCGGCGGTGGACTTGCCCGCGCCCTGCGGCCCGGTGAGGAACGGCGCCGGGACCGGCACGGACGGGCCGAGGCAGCCGATCAGCCACGCCATGGCCAGGCACTCGGAGCTGGCGTTGGCGAAGTTGCACAGCCTAAACAGCAGGTCGATGCCCTTACCGTCGGTGTCCTTCTCCGGCACCGGGAGTTCGCCGGTGAGCTGGGTGCGCCGCCAGCACACCTCCCGCGGGTCCGGGACGGCGAGGTCCCAGCCAGTGGGGTGGATGCGCACCGACAGGCCGTCGGCGCGGCCCAGGTCCAGCCACGTCGCCCCGTCGAACCCGGGCGCGACCCGGATGTGGACCGGCCGCACCTCCTCGGACAGGGCGAGCGCCTCGATCAGGTCCAGTGCCTCCTTCATGGCGGTGCCGTTGAACACGCCGACGCCGTCCCGGTACAGGTTGACCATGAGTTCCTGCCGGTGGCTGCCGGTGGTGCCCTGCGAGCGGATCGGACGGGCCACCGGGTGGCCGTTGCGCTGCGCGTACACGGTGCCGTCCGCGGTGCGGAAGTACCGGAAATGCGCCTGGGCGTAGTCGGCGATGACCTCGCGCGCCGGGGTCTTCTCCTCGTCGGCCACGGTCACATCCCCAACCTGGTCACGGCGTTGGCCCACGCGTCGGCGCAGTGCCGCGGCGATTCGCCCCGGGCCTGCGCGGCGGCGAACAACCGGGCGGTGTGCGCCTCGGTCAGGCAGCCGCACCGGCCGTGCGTGGACAGCACCGCCAGGAACGCCCCGAACACGGTCGCGTGCACCCCGCCGGCCGCGTCGGTGATCCGCTGTACGGCCATGGCGATCCCGCGCTCCAGGAAGGCCGGGCTGCGGTGCGGGCACCTCCCACCGCGCCCGGCCGGCGCGGGCACCGTGACCGAGGTCGGCCGGACCGGGGTCGGCTCCTTGACCAGCAGGGCGCGGACCGTGTCCGGCAGGGCGGCGAGGGGGCCGGTGCCGGGGCCGAGCCACCGCGCGTAGGACATCGTGGACTTGATGTCGACGCCGGGCCGCACGGCGTTGGCGGAGGGCATGACGCCGCGGTAGAACCAGTGTTCGCCGCGGGTGGTGGCGACGGTCCGGGTGGCGGGCAGGCTGGCGCGGGCCCACGTGATGGCGTCCGCGTTGTCGAGGTCCACGACGGTCAGGTCGGCGCCGCCGGGGTGGTAGGCCACCGCCGCGGCCTCGTGCCACGCCCGCGCCCATGCGGGCGAGTTGAGGACGTCGGGGTTGGTGGTGGCGGCGGCCCAGCCGTGGCACGGGGCCGGGCAGGTGCAGGGACCGGGGGTCTTCATGTTCGGCCGGCCGCCGCACGCGTTGTTCGCGCAGTGCCGGCAGTTGCCGAACGGCACCTTCCCAGGGCGCAACGGCAGCACGGGCACGCCGCGCAGCGCCAAGGAGAGAGCCACGGGCAGGTGCTCTCCCCGAACGTCGATCAGTTGGGTCATGCTGGACGTCTCCAGTTCTCTGAGGGTGCTGGATTGGCGGCGGCCCCGGTTCCTGGCGGAAGGGGGCCGTCGTCGTTGTTCGTCCTGCTCGCGGCGCAGACCTTGTGGGCGGGCCTGCGCTGGTCGTCGCGGAGTGGGGTGGGGCGGCCGCACCAGCGACACGGGTGGTCGCTGGTGCGGTCGTAGTGGCGGGCGCGCGCCAGTCGAGGGCGGTCACGTTGCTGGCCGCCGCTTGTCCTAGGCGCCGGCGCTGGTGGGGCGGCCGCGTCCGCCGGTGTCGAACATGGCGGCGGTCATCGGCCGGTGGAGGTGAGTTCGTGGGTGTGGCACAGGACGGTGCCGATCAGGAGGCCGACCCCGCGGACGGTCCAGCGGCCGCCAGTGAGGGGGCCGGGCGGGACCTGGTCGACGATGCGGCCGGTGCGGCCGACGGCGCGGGGGTCGTCCTCGCAGGAGGTGATCAGGACCTCGGTGTTGGCGGTGAACACGGTTCCTCCGGGTGGTGTCCGGGAGGGAGGCAGGGGGCACCTCGGCGGGTGCCTCCCTGCCTCCCTGTCAGGGAGTCTTTGCTGATCGGGGCGAGTGGAGGGGAGGAGCGAGGGAACTCCAGCGCGGGTCAGTCGCGGGGGTTGCCGTACTTGGCGTCCCAGCGGGCGATGGCCTCGTTCTGGATGCGGTCGGCGCGGGCCTCCAGGCGGGCGGTGGACTTGCCGCGGTTCTCGGCGCGCACGACGCGGACGCCGATGAGGAACAGGCGGGCGGCGTCGGTGAGGTTGTCGGCGCCCATCTGCCGCGGGTCGAGGTAGGTGCGCGGGTCCTTCTTGGCCATGGCGGTGTTCTCCCTGTCTGGGGTCAGGCGGCGCGGCGGTGGGTGGTGGGGAAGGGCAGGACGGTGGCGAGCCGCACCGGCTCCGCGGCCAGCGACTCGGGGGCGGGCTCGCCGCCCTGCGGGGGCAGGCCGCCGTCGGCGGCGCGGTGGGCGGCGGATTCGGCGAGGACGGTGCGGACGGCGGCGGTGTCGGTGCGCCAGCCGCGCTGGGTGGTCAGGTAGGCGGCGGTGCCGGCGAGGCCGGGGCCGAACAGGACGGCGGCGGTGACCAGGTCGGCGGTGCTCACGGGGTGGTGCCTCCGTTCGCGGTGGTGGCGAGGACGTCGAGCAGGTCGGTGCCGAGGGCGGCGAGGCGGCCGGTGATGGCCTGCCAGGACTCGTTGTCGATGTGCATCAGCGCGGCCAGTGCCTCGGGGGCGTGCCCGTCGGCGGCGGCGGTGAGGGCTTCACGAAGATGGACGGCCGCGAGTGGCCGGATCACGGGTGCGGTCACGGTGGGCTCCTCGGGCTCAGTGCTGGGCGAGGGCGTGGACGGCGGCGGTGAGCAGGGCGTTGACGGGGCCGGCGAGGCCGGTGCTGGCGGCGGTGAAGCCGGACAGCCAGACGACGGTGGCGGCGCCGGGGCCGAGGCGGCGGAAGTACAGGAGCGCACCGGAGGCGGCGGCCATCAGGAGCGCGGCGGACACGGTGACGAGCACGGCGGTTCTCCCCTCGGGGTTAGCGGTGGGCGTCGTCGCGGATGCGACGAGCGGCGGCGCGGGCGGTGGTGGAGTGGTTGTGCAGGCGGCGGCCGATCCGCAGCCGCCGGCCGGTCGCCTGGCAGCGGCGACAGGGCTTCGGGCGGCTCCGCAGACGGCCGGTGGGCATGAGCAGGCCGGTACCGGTGCACGTGCGGCAGCGGCCGAACGGGTTCACCCAACACACCAGGTAGTAACACACTGTGATGGCGAGCAGGCAGGCGAGTGCCAGGGCGGCGAGGGTCACGCGGGGGCCTCCCGGGGCGGTTTCGGGGGTTTGCGCAGGTGGGCCGCTATCCGCTAGCAGCCAGCTCAGAGCAGGGATGGGCCGCTATCGGGGCTGCTATCGATAGCAGGGGCGCCCGCTATCGATAGCAGCCCCGGGATGCCGTCAGGCGGGCCGCTTGTCGTCACGCCGGGTGATGGCATCGACGATGTCCTTGTGCTCGATGCCGCGCTTGTTGACGAACTTGCCGTCGATGCGGCGCCCGACCTGCCCGGCGTTCACCCCGTGCGGCTTGAGCGCGCTGGACAGCTGCTCGGGCTCCCACCCGCCGTACCGGTCCTCGTCCAGGGCGGCGAGCGCGGCCACCAGCGTCTCGGACCACACCTTGGCCTCACCCGCGGGCCAGATGGAGATCAGGTCGTCCAGGATGCCGGTGTTGTTCTTGGCGCGCTCCGGGGTCTCGCCCGCGGCCACCCCGGTGAGGGTGCCGGCAGCGATGCGGGCGGCGCGGGCGCGGTCCATGATGCGGCCGGCGGCGGGGCCGTCGAGGTAGTAGGAGCGGACGATCTGCGCGTCGGTGGCCGCTCCCACGAGGTAGCCGATGCCCTTGTCGTTCGCGGTGAACGAGGTGGCCCGCAGTCCGTTCTTGTAGCTGGAGGTGCCGAGGACCATGTCGTTCTCGGTCTGGCCCATCACGCGCAGGCAGAACCGGATGCCGACATTCGCGCTGACTCCGGAGGGCAGGGACTTCACGTCGGGGCGCTGGGTGGCCAGCAGCAGGATGACGCCCATGGCGGGGCCGCGCTTGATGATGGCCTCGGAGAGGGTGCCGGCTTCCTTGCCGTAGGTGTCGTGGGAGTAGAGCTCCTGGCACTCGTCGATGATGAGCACCAGCGGGTGCAGGCCGAGCTTGCGGTCGGCGGCCAGTTCCGGGGTGACCTTGTTCTCCGGGCGGCGCTCCTTCGGCAGGGAGCGGATGACCGCGGCGCGGCGCTCCAGCTCCTTGTGCACGTAGCGCAGGGAGTGGACGGCGCCTTCGATGGTTTCGTCGTCGGCGCCGGAGCCGTAGTCGGCGGCGACCTTGGCGGCGTCCTCCAGGTCGCCGGTGCCCTTGAGCTCCCACACGTGCAGCTCCGCGGTCGGGTCGAGCGCGGCGGCCAGCATCAGGACCCGGAGGGCGAAGGTCTTGCCGAACCGGGGCATGGCGCCGATCAGCACGTTCGCGAACATCAGCAGCATGCTGACGGAGCGGCCGCGCTGGTCGGTGCCGAACGGCAGCGGCTTGAACAGGCTGATCGTCCCCGCGGTGGCGAGCGGCCAGGCGGGGGCCTTGGTCTGGGACATGTCCTGGTCGCCGACCCACAGCATGAGCCGGCCGGCGTGCTGGTCGTGCACCGGCTCCGGCCACACGCAGCCGAGCGGGCGGCGCAGGCCGGAGGCGAGGCGGTCGCGCTTGTCGATGATGTCGATCGCGGTCACCCCGTACGGGAGGTCGATGTCGGCGCGCCAGCCGTTGCCGTCCCGGGTGATCGGGGCGACGAACTTGATCCCGTCGCCGCCCTTGGCCATCGCCTTGTTGATCTCCGCGATGCCCATCGCCCCCAACGCCCGCACCACGATGTCCGACGTCAGGCGCTGCACCTTGGTGGCGACGACGGCGCGGTCGATGAGGGGCTGGTCGGCCTGCCCGCCCGCGGCGCCGAGGGCGAGGGCCGCGGCGGTGGCCAGGGCGAGGGTGGTCCAGCCGGGGGTGGCGACCAGGAGCACCGCGGTGAACGCCACCCCCAGCACCGTCGCGAGGCCGAGGATCACGCCGCGGGCGCGCACTCGGCGGTCGCGCTGCCGGGACAGGATCAGGTACTGCTCGACGTCCTCGCGGCGCACCGAGGCGGCGCGCACGGGGCGGCCCTCGGCGTCGGTCACCCACCGGAAGGTGCCGCCGACCAGCCGGGCGGTGCCGCGCGGGGCACGGGCGAGCAGCTTGCCGGCGTAGAGCGGGGAGCGGACCGCGTGGTAGCCGGCCGTGTGGGCGGCGTTCCCGCCCAGCCAGCGGGCGTAGGAGAGCAGTTCGGCCTTGGATCGGGCCCAGGCGGGGATGATCGGGCGGCGCTTCGCCGAGCGGGCGGTCGCCATCCGGTCCACCGACCCGGCCTTCCGGTCGCGCGGGTCACGGGAGTCGACGTACACCGGCAGCAGACCGTCGTCCTCGCCGGTGGTGGGGCGGCGGTCGGCGCGGGCCTTGTCGAAGTCCAGGACGGTGGCGCCGATGGCCCGGTCGGTGGCCATGTCGGCCTCCAGGGCGGCGAACAGGCCGTCCGGGTCGTCGGGCTGGTTCGGGTCGGGCGTGTGGTGCTGGTTCACTGGAGGTCCTTCCTCACAGGTCGCTGTGCGGGATGGGGCCCGGGACGGCCGTCGTGCCGGCAAGCTGAGCGGCCGTCCCGGGTGTTGGTGCCAGTGCTGCAGAGCGGTTCAGTTCTGGTCGCCGAGGGCGCGCCAGGGGATCGAGCGGCAGGTGGCGGCGTGCGTGTTCGCCGCCTCGCGGGCGGTGTGGCGCTGGGTGGAGCCGGGGCCATTGCCGATCTTGCAGCCGAGGCACAGCCACTTGAAGGCGAGGGCGTCGCCGTGGGTGGCGGCGGACTTGGCGTGCTTGAACAAGGCGACCAGCGCGGAGCCGAGGGTGAGGAACACGGCATCGGTGCCGACCGGCAGGCCGGTGGCGGAGTCGGTGGGGATGAACGTGCCGGACACGGGCTTCTCCTTGATGGTTCAGGCCGCGGCGCTCAGGCCGTCGGCGCAGGGCAGGCAGGTGCCGAGGTGGGCGGGCAGGACATAGCCGGCGTCCCGCCCACACAGCGGGCAGGTGTGGCGGGCCCGCATCGCCGCGGCGAGCGCGGTCCACCGGGCCTCGGTCATCGGCCGGACCGGCTTGGCCAGGCAGGCGCGGTACAGGTGCGCGGCCCGCACACCCTTCGACCGGCGGGAGCGCCACAGGATCTGTGCGGCGACCGGCTGACCGCCCGGCCGCAGCCCCCGGGTGCGGAGCTGGCGGCGGGTCAGCAGCCCGTCAGGGGCCATCCGCCACGGGTAGGTGGGCAGACCGAAGCGTTCGCCGTGCGGGTCCCAGAACCGCGGCCGGCTCACTGCTCGGCCTCGCGGCCGGGGTCGGGGGTGTAGTAGCCGATCAACTCGACCGGCACGCTGGCGAACTCGGCCATCGTGCGCAGCCACGCGAGGTGCGTGGTCTCGCGGTGGTCGATGGTCTCGGTCGGCACGGCCAGCGCTTCGCGCCACTGCTCGAAGTGGACCAGGCCGGTGTGGATGTCGACCCGCACGCCCCAGCCCGTGTCCGCGCTGGGGTCGGGCTGACGCAGGCAGATGTCGGCGGCGGGCAGGTCGGCGAACGCGGTCAGCAGGGCCAGCAGTGCGCCGGCCGCCCGGATCTGGTCGGACGTGGTGGCATTCACGATGCCTGCTCCTCACTGCCCTCGCCGGTCTCCGGCGCGGGCCCCTCGGCGGCGGGCGGCAGGTCGTCGGTGTCGGGCACGGCGTGCAGGCCCGGCCGCCCGGCGGCGCGCTCGGCCTTGAGGGCGTCGCGCAGGGTGCGGGCGCGGTCGGCGGAGGTGCGGACCGCCGCCCGGATGCGCTCCGCGGTCAGCTGGTCGTCGGGCCAGTCGGCGGTGGCTGACCGGGCCTCGGCAAGCAGCTGCTCGGGGGTGCGGGTCGGCCGTCCGGTACGGGCCGACTGCGGCACGGTGCCGGTCGCCCGGCGGGGCCGGCTCGTCACCGCCGCGACCGCCCGCACCGGACGAACCGGCGCGGCCTCGACGGCGGGCGGGGTCGGGTCCGCGGTCGGCGCGGGGGCGGGTGTCGGGTCGGGCGACTGGTAGACCGACTCCACCGGGCCCGGGTGGGCCTGTTCGCGCAGCTCAGACCCCGACCGATTTACGACGGTCTGGGTGCTTTCTGCTAGTTCGGGTTTGTGGTGGAGGACCTTCGCCACCAAGTCGGAGCCGAAGAAGATGGAGCCGACCGGCAGGCTGCTGGCGAGCAGGACCAGGGCCCAGTGGGCGGGTGCCCAGTCGGCCAGTCGGGCCCGACCGGCGGTGTGCAGAGTCGGCACCAGGCCGTGCACGTAGTTGAGGACCAGCGAGGCGGCGGTGTACCCGGCGAGCACCCGCAGCGCGAACCTGCGGTCGGCCTGCGGCAGGACCAGCGCGGCGACCAGGGCGAGGGCCATCAGGCCGTCGACCACGAGCGGGTAGACGAACGCCGCGTCGACGTCGGCGCCGATCGCGGTGGCGACGTCCCGCAGCGCGTTCCAGGAGACCCGGAACGCCATGCCGACCACCGCCAGCAGCCCGGCGACCATCCAGAACTTTGCCCAGCGGCTCACCGGAACCACCTGCGCTTCGGCTGGTCGCCGTCGGTGGTGAAGCCGGCGTATCCGCCCTCGGGCGGCTCGGAGTGGCCGAACATTGTGTCGGCGGCGACGGCCGCCGCGCCGAGGGTGGAGATGGCGACGGCGGCGAGGGGGTGGCCGTGGTCGGCGGCGATGTGTGAGAGCATCGCGCCGCCCGTGGCGGCCCGCCGGTCGGCCGCCGGGGCGCCGTGCCGGTCGGTGCAGAACGAGGTGACCGCCCGTTCGGCGGCCTCGCGGATGCGTCCCATCAGGCCGCCACCCCCAGTCCCGCCGTCCGGCGGGCCGTGCGGCGGGAGCGGAACGGGACCGGCGCGGTGGCCATCAGGGCCTCGGCGTAAGCGGCCAGCTCCGGGTCCTCCCGGCGCAGGTCCGCCAGCACCGCGGCGGCGACGTCCATCCGGGCGGTGCGCTCGATCGCCGACTCACCGGCCACGCCGGCGAACAGCTCCAAGTCCACGCCCAACGCCAGCTCCGCGAACTCCTTGGAGTCTGCGGCGTACTGGCCTGCAACAATCGACTTCACGGGTCTCTGCCTCTCCTGTAGGTGAGGAGGCCCGTGAGGGCTGCCGCGCGCCCGGCCAAGGAATGCGCGGCAGCCCACCCCACGGGCCTCGTGGCAACAACCGGCCGACGCATCCGGCGTCGTTGGCTGTGCGTGGACGGGGAGGGCATCGCACCCTCACCCCCGCAGGGGCCCACTACGGGCCGTCCGGGGTCTCATCCGCCTCACCCCCATCACCTCCTCATGCGTTGCCGCGCGGGGTTCTCGGCGGGACCTATGGAGTTCTCAAGCAACGAACGCTTCCGCAGGGGTGTCCTGCCGCGACGCCGTGCGCGCGGTGGTTACCGGCCCCTGTCGCGGCCGTTTACAGGCATCTCCGGCCAGGCCAGATGGCCTGACAGGAGGACATCTCCTGAACTCCTCAAGAGGAGCTGAGGAAGACTATGAGGGGCTATCAGCCCTCGCGTCAACACCTCTTGAGGACTTAAGCTGTCGTGATCCCCCGAGGAAGGGCAGTGAGGTCCGAAATGGCCAAGTACGAGAAGATTGCGGATGACCTCCGCACGCGGATTCGCGCCGGCGAGTGGGCCCCGGGCGCCAAGCTGCCCTCCGAGACCCCGGAGCTGACGGCGCACTACAAGACCAGCCTTCCGACCATCCGCCAGGCACTCTCGGTACTGGCGGCGGAAGGTGTTGTGGACAAGGTGCATGGGCGCGGCAACTTCGTCCGCAAGCCTCGTACGGTCGTCGTGCGGACCAACGAGCGGCACCAATGGGAGAAGGACAGGGCCCGACAGTCGGAGCAGACCCGGCTGCAGACCGGAGCTACCGAGCACGACACGGGCCTGACCGTGTCTGACCTGGTGTTCCGTGCCGAGTTTCGGGAGACCGAGGCCGGCGAGGACCTTGCAACCCTCTTCGGCGTGCCGGTAGGTACGGCCCTGCTTGAGCGGACCTACCGCACGCGGTACCAGGAAGAGGACGAACCGTTCAACATCGCTCGCTCGTACCTGGTGCACGACGTGGCCAAGGGCAACGCTGACCTGTTGGACCCCTCCCAGGAGCCCTGGCCCGGGGGAACGCAGAACCAGCTCTTCACCATCGGCATCGAGCTCGACCGCATCGTTGAACGCATCACGGCGCGTCCGCCTACAGCCGAGGAAGCCGAGGAGCTCGGCCTTAAGCCCGGGGTGTCGGTGTTCGTTCTGCGGAAGATCTCCTATGACACCAGCGGGCAGGTGGTCGAGGTTTCCGACGTGACCCTGCCCGGCGACCGCACCGAGATGGTGTTCACGACTCCTCTGAACAGGTGGTGAGCATGACCGGCGTCATCTCCGTCATCACGGCAGTTCACGGACCGGGAGCCAAGTACCTGCCGGATGCCTACAAGTCCCTGCTCGACCAGCAGCTCCCCGAGGGCTGGGACTGGCAATGGGTGATCCAGGAAGACGGCGAGACCGATGCCGTCCGGCCCTATGTGCCTGACGACTCGCGTATCAGCTTTGACCAGGGAAGGCACGGGCGGGCAGGTGTGGCCCGTACGCTGGCGCTCTCCCGGGCCACGGGGCACTACGTCAAGGTGCTGGACGCCGATGACATGCTGACCCCCGGCACCCTTGCCCGAGATCTTGCCGCACTTCAGCGCCCTGGCATCTGCTGGGCCACATCCCGCGTGCTCGACCTGCTCCCGGACGGTTCCACGGTGGGCTTCGACCAGGACCCGGCAGAAGGTCCCATCGAGCGCGGTGAGGTGCTCGCGCACTGGACGGCCCATGACTTCCGCGCTCAGGTTCACCCAGCAACGCTGTGCATGCGACGTGACCTCCTGCTGGCTCTCGGCGGGTGGATGGCCTTGCCGGCCTCGGAGGACACCGGCCTGTTGATGGCACTCGACGCGGTCAGCCGGGGATGGTTCACTTCTGAGACCGGCCTGCTGTACCGCAAGTGGCCAGGACAGAGCACCAGCCAGGCCGCGCATGTCAACGAAGGCGAGCGGTCAGCCCGTATGGCGGTAGTGGAGGCGCGGGCGCGGGCGCTCGCCGCACTCGACGGATGGCGTTTCGACGGCTGACGCGGAACGCAGAAAGGCCCGGGTCTGACGGTAGAGATGCCGTCGGGCCCGAGCCTTTGCGGTTCTACTCGCTCACCCGGCTGCCTGGTAGCAGCAGGCCCCGGGCGGAGTGCTGCTCGCCCTCGAAGGCGCCGCTCACCCCGAGGTCCACGCGAGCGTGCTGATGGAGCTGGTTGATGGCTGCGAAGGCCGCGGCGTTCCGTGCCCGCCACTCGTCCAAGGTGCCGTCCACGACGCCCCGGGCCTGCCAGCCGACTGCCGCGGTTGCCTCTTGCACGGCGTGGGCCGCGTCGACCACGGCATCCCCAGCGGGCAGCATCAGCC
>NZ_JBEYFP010000139.1:0-12084 GCF_040634455.1 Kitasatospora sp. NPDC007106 | reverse complement strand
GCAGCAGCTCGCCGCCGACGGCCACCCGCCAGCCCTCGGGGGTGCGGCGCAGTGCGTCGACGGGGCTCGCGGTGCGCAGGTCGGCGCCGGCGCGGCGCAGGTGGGCCGCGGCGGCCTCCGGCAGGGTGCCGAGTCCGCCGCGGATGCCCTGGAAGACCGGGCCGGCGTCGGGGCGGGCCCGGCCGACGAGCTCGTGCACGCCGTCGACCAGGGTGCCGCCGCTCCGGGCGAGCGGGAGCAGCTGCGGGACGGCGGCGCGCAGCGAGATCTCGTCGGCGTGGCCGGCGTAGACGCCGCCGAGCAGCGGTTCGACGAGCCGGTCCACGACCTCGCGGCCGAGCCGGGCGGAGACGTAGGCGCCGATCGCGACGTCCTCGCCGACGCTGGTCGGGCGCTCGTGGCGGGCGCGGTCCAGGCCGTCGGCGGAGAGGACCTCGGTGGCGGCCAGCGCGTCGAGGTCGCCGGGCACGCCCATCAGCTGGCCGCCGGGCAGCGGGCGCAGGGCGCCGCGGGTCCAGATGGCGGCCTTGGCGCCGGTGGGCGGCTCCAGTTCGTCGGCGAGGCCGACGGCGCGGGCCAGCTCCACCGCTTCGGGGCGGCGGGCGAGCATCGACTCGGCGCCGAGGTCGACCCGGACGCCGCCGACCTCGCCCGCCATCAGCTTGCCGCCGAAGCGCTCGGACGCCTCCAGCACGGTGACCCGGTGCGGGCCGTCGGTCAGGAACACCGCTGCGGCGAGTCCGGCGATGCCGCCGCCGATCACCACGACATGAGGTTCTGCCATGTCCCGCAGTCTTGCACTCCTTAACCCCCGGGCCGGGGGTGCCCCGCTCGGCCGCGGCCGGTCCGTCCCGGCCGGACTGTCGGCGGCCCGTCAACTCCGCTTCCCCGCAAGGGCGGTGTACACCGGGGCGAGGCCGGACCGTGACCCGTTCGGGACCGCCGGGACGGGTCCGGACGGGCCGCGGGCGCGTCCAATGGTGCGACCGGCGCGGAAGGCCGCGCGGAGGGACCAGGGGAGGACGGACATGGGGCGCACGGACACGGGACGCGCGGGCAGACGGGTGCTGGCGGGCACCGCGCTGGCGGCGGTGCTGCTGCTGAGCGGCTGCGGTGCGGAGGGCGGCGGCCGTTCCTCCTCGGACGCCGCGGCACCCGCCCGGGCGGCGGCGCCGAAGGCCGAGCCGACCGCGGGCGGGGGCGCGGCCGGGGCGGGGGCGGCGGACCGGCCGGCCGGGCAGCCGACCGCGGCGGGCACCGGCAACCCGTCCGGCGCCCCGGCCCAGAACGCCGCCGACCACCGCTACATCGCCTACTCCGGCCGTCTGGTGCTGCAGTTGAAGGCCGACGACAAGGGCGGCACGGCGGAGGCGGTCCGCCGGACGGCCACGGACACCGGCGGCTACGTCGGCAGCGAGTCGCTCTCCGACAGCGGCGGCGCGGAGGCCGGGCGGCTGGTGCTGCGGGTGCCCTCGGCCCGCTACCAGCAGGCGATGGACCGGCTGGCCGGCCTCGGCACGGTGGCCTCCCGCAGCAGCGACGCGGACGACCTCACCGAGCAGGTGGTGGACACCGAGAGCCGGCTGAAGACCCAGCAGGCGTCGGTGGACCGGGTGCGGGCACTGCTCGCGGACGCGAAGTCGCTCTCCGAGGTGGTGTCGCTGGAGAGCGAGCTGACCCGCCGGGAGGCGGACCTGGAGTCGCTGAAGCAGCGCCTGCAGGAGCTGGGTTCGCAGACCTCGCTCTCCACGATCACGGTCGAGCTGCGCCGGGCCGCCGATGTGCCGGTGGCGGAGGAGAAGCCGGAGCGGGGGCTGTGGTCGGCGGTCGGGCACGCGTTCGCGGGCGGCTGGCACGCCCTGCTGCTGCTGGTGCGCGGGCTGCTGGTGGCGCTGGCCGCGCTGGCGCCGTTCCTGGCGGTGCTGGCCCCGGCGGCCTGGCTGCTGCGGCGCGGTCTGAAGCGGCGGGCGGCGTCCCGGCCCGCACGTCCGGCGCCGCCGGTGCCGGTCTGGGGAGTGCCGCGGCAGGCCGGTGCGCCCGTCCAGGCGCCCGGGCAGCCGCAGGCCCCGGCGGCGGCCGAGCCGAAGCCGTCGGCCGGTCCGCAGCAGGCGGACGGGGAGTGACGGGGCGGCGGGGCCGGGAGACCGGCCCCGCCCGTCCGGTCAGCGGGCGCTGGCCTCGTGCACGAAGGCGACCAGGCGGGTCAGCGCGTCCGGGTCCATGGTCGGCATGACGCCGTGTCCGAGGTTGAAGATGTGGCCGCTGTCGCCGAGCGCGGCGGCGGCGTGCAGCACCTCGCGGGCCTTGGTCTCGACGACGTGGGTGGGGGCGTAGAGCACGGCCGGGTCGAGGTTGCCCTGCAGGCCCTTGTCCGGGCCGACCCGGTCGGCGGCGACGTTCAGCGGCACCCGCCAGTCGACGCCGACCACGTCCGCGCCGGCCTGGCCCATCAGTCCGAGCAGTTCGCCGGTGCCGACGCCGAAGTGGATCCGCGGCACGCCGTAGTCGGCGACCGCCTCGAAGACCTTGGTGCTGGCGGGCATCACCGAGCGGCGGTAGTCGTCCGGGGCGAGCGCGCCGACCCAGGAGTCGAAGAGCTGCACGGCGGAGGCGCCGGCCTCGATCTGGATCTTCAGGAAGGCGGAGGTGATCGCGGCCAGCCGGTCGACCAGGCCCGCCCAGAGCTCGGGCGCGCCGTACATCATGGCCTTGGTCTTCTCGTGGCTCTTCGACGGGCCGCCCTCGACCAGGTAGCTGGCCAGCGTGAAGGGGGCACCGGCGAAGCCGATCAGCGGGGTGGTGCCGAGCTCGTCGACGAGCAGGCCGACGGCCTCGGTGATGTAGGGCATGTCGTCCGGCTCCAGCGGGCGCAGCCGCTGCAGGTCCTCGACCGTGCGGATCGGGTCGGCGATCACCGGGCCGACGCCGGGCTTGATGTCCACGTCGATGCCGACGGCCTTGAGCGGCACCACGATGTCGCTGAAGAAGATCGCCGCGTCCACCCCGTGCCGGCGGACCGGCTGCAGCGTGATCTCCTTGACCAGCTCGGGCCGCATGCAGGAGTCGAGCATCGGGATGCCCTCGCGCACCTTCAGGTACTCCGGCAGCGAGCGGCCGGCCTGCCGCATGAACCAGACGGGGGTGTGCGGCACCGGCTCGCGGCGGGCGGCGCGCAGGAAGACGGAGTCGTACGCGGCGCCGCGGCGCACGGTGGACTGCGGGTCGGTCTGGGCTGCGGGGCTCGCCGCGGGTGTCTCGCTCACGGGTCAAATCTTCGCACGCGCCGTGCGCGCGGCGGCCCCGGGCGCCTCGTAGGTTCGTCCGAGATGTCCGACCTGTGGCGCTACGGCGCGCCGCACCGCGGGAAGTTGCTCGGATTGGGGCCGCGGGCGACCTAGGCTTCCCTCCATGGCAGCGGTCGGCGGACACCCCGCACAAGGTGGCGGAACGGACAAGGAGGCGGCGCCGATCGAGTTCCGCCGTGCGGTCGAGGCGCTCGCGGGCGCCCGGCTCCGGCCCGAGGTGCAGCTCTCCCCCGCGCCGGCGCCCCGACGGCTGGCACCGTTCGCGTGGGCGGTGACCGCCACGGTCGAGGTGGACGGCGACGAGCTCGCGGACGGCCGACTGGTGCTGCTGCACGACCCCGCCGGGCAGTCCGCCTGGAACGGCGACTTCCGGGTCGTCACCATGACCCGTGCCGAGCTGGAGCCGGAGATCGCCGGCGACCCGATGCTCGGCGAGGTCGGCTGGGCCTGGCTGATGGACGCGCTGCAGGCGCACGGCGCCGGCTACGGGGAGCCCGGCGGCACGGTGACCCGCTGCGCCTCGCACTACTTCGGCGCGCTGGCCGAACGCCCTGCGTCGACCGAGATCGAGGTGCGGGCGTCCTGGACGCCGGCCGACAAGCGGTTCGAGCGCCACCTGGCCGCCTGGGGCGACCTGCTGTGCATCTGCGCCGGCCTGCCGCCGACCGCGGGGGCGCCGATGCCGCTGCCGGACGCCCCGTCACTCGGCGGCGTGGTGCCGATGCCCGCCCGGCGCCGGCCGCGCCCGCACTGAGCCCCGCGCCGGGCCCTGCACCAAGCCGAGCCCCGCCGGGCCCGCCCGCCCCGGGCCGCTGCCCTTCCGGGGGACGCCCCGGACGGTCCGGTGCAGTGCCACTCCCAGGGCTGATGGAGTGTGACTTCCGTCCCGGTCTATGTCAATTACCCGGCTGAAATTGATCATTTCGATCCGGTTGCGATCGAATCCGTACGATTCCAGGGCATGTCGTATCAGTCACCTGCGCGATTTGTCCGTATTGTTACTCACTAGATCGTGATCTTTCGCTAAAGCCGGGCACGGATGATGCCGAAGGTGTCAGTGACCCTTTCCGAACGCGGAACACTCCGACCGCCCCCATCGGGGTTCCGTCCGCCACTCCCCACAGGAGGCCTGGTGTCGGTCCTTCTCGAGCACCCCGCAAACGTGGTCGCGTACCGTCCGACGAAGCCCACCGCCATGGTGGTCATCGCCGACCCGCGCGTCCGAAACACCGTCACCCGGCACCTGTGGGCCCTGGGTGTGCGCGACGTGATCGAGGTCTCCTCGATCGCCGAGGCACGCCCGCGGGTCGCCACCCCGCGCGACATCTGCATCGCCGACGTGCACCTCCCGGACGGCTCCGGGCTGACCATCCTGGCCGAGACCCGCGCCGCGGGCTGGCCCAACGGCCTCGCGCTCTCCGCGGCCGACGACATCGGGGCCGTGCGCTCCGCGCTCGCCGGCGGCGTCAAGGGCTACGTGGTCACCGGCACCCGCACCAACCTCGCCATGCCCGGCCGGCCCGGCCTGCCGCTCGGCGCCGCCCACCTGGCGGGCCGGATGCGCCGTCCCGGCATGCCGGGAGTCCCCGGCGCCCCCGGAGCGGCGGGCACGCCCGGAGCCCCCGGTGCGCCGGGCGCCCCCGGTGCGCAGCCCACCGCGTACCGGGAGCTGTCGGGCCGCGAGGTCGAGGTGCTGAGGCTGGTGGCGGAGGGCCAGTCCAACAAGGCGATCGGCGTGGCGATGGGCCTGTCCGCACTGACCGTCAAGAGCCACCTCGCGCGGATCGCCCGCAAGCTGGGCACCGGCGACCGGGCCGGCATGGTCGCGGTCGCGCTGCGCACCGGCATCATCCACTGACGACCGGACCGGCCCGGCCCCCGCGCGGGCCGGCTCCGGCGCAACCGTCCGGCGGAGGCCCGGAGGAACGTTTCCTCCGGGCCTCCGCCCGGTCCGAGACCGGTGATCGGCCGATCCGGACCAGGTCGGCTCACCCGTCCGGGGACTGATGGCCGACCGGCTACGGGCCGGGGGCATATGTCCGAACGCAGTCTGACCAGTCCGACAACACTCCCGGCCCCGTACGCCGTCGTACCCTTGGGGGGTGACCGACGCCGTAGCAGCCATCCCAGAAGAGACAGCCCCGGTCCCGCTCCTCGAACCGCGGGAGGGGCTGCCACCCGTCGTCGCCGACGAGCAGGCGCTCGCCGCCGCGGTAGCGGCCTTCGCCGCCGGGCGGGGCCCGGTCGCCGTCGACGCCGAGCGAGCCTCCGGCTACCGCTACGGCCAGCGGGCCTACCTCATCCAGCTCCGCCGGGCCGGCGCGGGCACCGCGCTGATCGACCCGATCGCCTGCCCGGACCTGCACGCCCTCGGCACGGCCCTCGCCGACGCCGAATGGGTGGTGCACGCCGCCACCCAGGACCTGCCCTGCCTCGGCGAGGTCGGCATGCGCCCGCGGACGCTGTTCGACACCGAGCTGGCCGGGCGGCTCGCCGGCTTCCCCCGGGTGGGCCTCGGCCCGATGACCGAGAACGTCCTCGGCCTCTCCCTGGCCAAGGAGCACTCGGCCGTCGACTGGTCCACCCGCCCGCTGCCCGAGCCCTGGCTGCGCTACGCCGCTCTGGACGTCGAGGTGCTGGTCGAGCTGCGCGACGCACTCGAGCAGGAGCTGGACGCCCAGGGCAAGCTCGACTGGGCGCTGCAGGAGTTCGCGGCGCTCGCCGCGGCACCGCTGCCCAGCCCTCGGGTCGACCCCTGGCGGCGCACCTCCCAGCTGCACAAGGTCCGGCGGCGCCGCCAGCTCGCCGCCGTCCGCGAGCTCTGGCAGACCCGCGACCGGATGGCCCGCGAGCGGGACGTCTCCCCCGGCCGGGTGCTGCCCGACGCCGCCATCGTCAACGCCGCCCTCGCCATGCCCACCAACGCCGCCGGCCTGGTCGCCGTCCAGGGCTTCGGCCCCCGGGTGAACCGCCGCCAGGTCGAGCAGTGGCTCGCCGCGCTGCAGCGGGCCCGCGAACTGCCCGAGTCGCAGCTGCCGGCCGCCACGGCACCGCACGATGGACCGCCGCCGCCGCGGGCGTGGGCCGAGAAGGACCCGGTGGCGGCGGCACGGCTCAGTGCGGCGCGGGCCGCGGTGACGGCGATGGCCGAGGAGAAGCACCTGCCGGCGGAGAACCTGATCACGCCGGACCTCGTGCGGCGGGTCTGCTGGGAGCCTCCGGCGGTGTCCGACGCCGACAACATCGCCGCCTCGCTGCGCCGGCTCGGCGCCCGCCAGTGGCAGACCGACCTGGTCGCCCCGGCCCTCGCGACCGCCTTCGACCAGGCCGCGAGCTAGGGCGCAGCCCGGAATCCCGGGACGACCCATCAGGGGCGCGGGGGACTGCGCGAGACGGGAGAGGACCACCCGCAGCCGGGTGACCCCGGACGGTGCAACCGACCGTCCGGAGCCACAGGTCGGGCGAGCGCCTTCCGTCCCGCGCAGTTCCCCGCGCCCCTGTTCCCGCTTCGCCGCACGTGGACCCGCGCCGCCGTTCCCGCTTGTCCCGGCGTGTGTGCTGGGGGACACACCCCGTCCGGTGGGTGTGGCCCCTGGGCAAGTTAGTTACCGACGGGTAGCATGGCTCTGAAGCAGCGCCGCTCCACCCGTGAGCCGTGCGGACTGCGCTTAACGTCATGTCCCCTGGGAGGAGAGCCCCCGTGCCTCGTACCGCGAGGGACGTCGTCTTCGTCGACGGCGTCCGCACCCCGTTCGGCAAGGCAGGCCCGAAGGGCATCTACCACGAGACCCGCGCGGACGACCTGGTCGTCAAGTGCATCCGTGAGCTGGTGCGCCGCAACCCGAACCTGCCCGTCGAGCGCATCGACGAGGTCGCCGTCGCCGCGACCACGCAGATCGGCGACCAGGGCCTGACCATCGGCCGCACCGCGGGCCTGCTCGCCGGTCTGCCGCAGTCCGTCCCGGGCTACGCGATCGACCGCATGTGCGCCGGTGCGATGACCGCCGTCACCACCACCGCGGGCGGCATCGCCTTCGGCGCGTACGACATCGCCGTCGCCGGCGGCGTCGAGCACATGGGCCGTCACCCGATGGGCGAGGGCGTGGACCCGAACCCGCGCTTCGTGTCGGAGAAGCTGGTCGACGAGTCCGCCCTGTTCATGGGCATGACCGCGGAGAACCTGCACGACCGCCTGCCGCACATCACCAAGGAGCGCTGCGACGCCTACGCCGTGCGCTCCCAGGAGAAGGCCGCCAAGGCGTACGCCAACGGCGACATCCAGCCGGACCTGGTGCCGATCGCGATCCGCAACACCAACCCCGAGGTCGGCGAGACCGGCTGGGGCCTGGCGACGACGGACGAGCCGATGCGCCCCGGCACCACCATGGAGTCGCTGGCGAACCTCAAGACCCCGTTCCGCCCGCACGGCAACATCACCGCGGGCAACGCGGCCGGCCTGAACGACGGCGCCACCGCCTCGCTGCTGGCCGCCGAGGACGTCGCCGAGGAGCTCGGCCTGCCGATCAAGATGCGCCTGGTCTCCTTCGCCTACGCCGGCGTGGAGCCCGAGGTCATGGGCATCGGCCCCGTCCCGGCGACGCAGAAGGCACTGGCCAAGGCCGGTCTGACCATCGACGACATCGGCGCCTTCGAGATCAACGAGGCCTTCGCCGTCCAGGTCCTCTCGCTGCTCGACCACTACGGCATCGCCGACGACGACGAGCGCGTCAACCCGTACGGCGGCGCGATCGCCTACGGCCACCCGCTGGCCTCCACCGGCGTCCGCCTGATGACCCAGCTGGCGCGCCGCTTCGAGCAGCGCCCCGACATCCGCTACGGCCTGACCACCATGTGCATCGGCTTCGGCATGGGCGGCACGGTCATCTGGGAGAACCCGCACTTCGAGGGGAACAAGTGACCGTGAGCACCACCGAGCTGCTGAAGCGCGCCGCCGAGCTGTTCCCCGGCGAGGTCGTCACCACCGCGCACGTGCGTCACCTGGACCTGCCCAAGCAGGCCGGCAAGCTGGCGCTGATCACCCTGGACAACGGCTTCGACCACACCAAGCCGACCACCTTCGGCCCGGGCTCGCTCGCGAAGCTCTCCGAGGCGCTGGACCAGGTCGAGGCCGAGGCCGCCGAGGGCGGGATCGCCGCCGTGGCGATCACCGGCAAGCCGTTCATCTTCGCGGTCGGCGCCGACCTCAAGGGTGTCGAGGTGCTCAAGGAGCACGGCGACGCGCTGGCCATCGGCAAGGGCGGCCACGACGTCTTCAAGCGGATCGCCGCGCTGCCCGTCCCCTCCTTCGCCTACTACAACGGCGCGGCGATGGGCGGCGGCGTCGAGGTCGGCCTGCACTGCACCTACCGCACCGTGAGCTCCGGCATCCCGGCGTTCTCGCTGCCGGAGGTCTTCCTGGGCCTCGTCCCGGGCTGGGGCGGCTGCACGATCCTGCCGAACCTGATCGGCCCGGCGAAGGCCGTCAAGGTCATCGTCGAGAACTCGATGAGCCAGAACAAGCAGCTCAAGGGCAAGGAGGTGTTCGAGCTCGGCATCGCGGACGCGATCTTCGAGCCGGCCGACTTCCTGGAGCAGTCGCTGCACTGGACGGCCTCCGTGCTCACCGGCGAGACCGCCGTCGAGCGCGAGGAGATCGACCGCGGCAAGGCCTGGGACGACGCCGTCGCCTGGGGACGCCTGGTCGCCGACGCCAAGGTGCACGGCGCCGCGCCGGCCGCCTACAAGGCGCTCGACATCATCCAGCAGGTCAAGGACCAGGACCTGCAGGCCGGCTTCGACGCCGAGGACGTGGCGCTGGCCGACCTGATCATGGGCGGCGAGCTGCGCAGCGGCATCTACGCCTTCAACCTGGTGCAGCGCCGTGCCAAGCGCCCCTTCGGTGCGCCGGACAAGTCGCTGGCCCGCCCGGTCAACAAGGTCGGCGTCGTCGGCGCGGGCCTGATGGCCTCGCAGCTGGCGCTGCTGTTCGCCCGCCGCCTGGAGGTGCCGGTCGTGCTGACCGACATCGACCAGGAGCGCATCGACAAGGGCGTGGGCTACGTCCACGCCGAGGTCGACAAGCTGCTGGCCAAGGGCCGGATCAACGGCGACAAGGCCAACAAGCTCAAGGGCCTGGTCTCCGGCCACCTGGACAAGGCGGTCGCCTTCGGTGACGCGGACTTCGTGATCGAGGCCGTGTTCGAGGAGATGGGCGTCAAGCAGAACGTCTTCGCCGAGCTGGAGGCCGTGGTCTCGCCGACCACCATCCTGGCGACCAACACCTCCTCGCTGTCGGTCACCGAGATGGCCTCGAAGCTGGAGCACCCGGAGCGGGTCGTCGGCTTCCACTTCTTCAACCCGGTCGCGATCCTCCCGCTGCTGGAGATCGTCCGCGCGGAGAAGACCGACGACGCCTCGCTGGCCACCGCCTTCGGTGTCGCCCGGAAGCTGAAGAAGACGGCCGTCCTGACCAAGGACGCCCCGGCGTTCGTGGTGAACCGGATCCTGCTCCGCTTCATGGACGCGATCCAGGGCGCCATCGACGAGGGCACCCCGATCGAGACCATCGAGAAGGCCGTGCTGCCGCTCGGCCTGCCGATGTCCCCGATCGTGCTGCTGGAGCTGGTCGGCCCGGCCATCGCCCTGCACGTGTCGGAGACCCTGCACGGCGCCTTCCCGGAGCGGTTCACCGTCTCCGAGAACCTCGGCAAGCTCGTCAAGGCCGGCAAGCGCGGCTTCTACGTCTGGCAGGACGGCCAGCAGGTCCTCGACCCCGAGGTCCTGGAGCTGCTGACCTTCGGCGACACCGTGCTGACCGAGGAGCAGGTCCTCGCCCGCGCCCTGGAGGCCGTGGCGCAGGAGATCGGCCTGATGCTGGACGAGGGCGTCGTCGGCGAGGCGCAGGACATCGACCTGTGCATGATCACCGGCGCCGGCTGGCCCTTCCACCTGGGCGGCATCACGCCGTACCTGGACCGCGAGGGCGTCTCGGAGCGCGTGAACGGCAAGCGCTTCCTCGCCCCGGGCGTGGCCTCCGTCCCGGCCTGAGCCCCGTAGCGACACGAAGGCCCCCGCCACCCGGCGGGGGCCTTTCGCATGTCCGGAGCCGCCCTGGAGGCGCCCTGGAGCCGTCCTGAGGCCGTCTCCGGAGCCTGCGGGGCTACTTCTTCTTGAGCCGGTAGATGACGGTGTCGCCGGTGACGCCGACGACCTCGTAGTGGGTGTCGAGGAGGCTCTCGATGCGGGGGATCAGCAGCGGCTGGTAGGGGGCGGTGCCGGAGTCGTCGACGACGATCTCGGGCAGGCCCTTGGCGGCGAGCTCCTCGTCGAAGGTCTGCCAGGCCTCGCTGACGCTGTACTGCTCGCCGACCTTCTGGCCGTCCTTGCCGCCGCTGAAGTTGGTGAGGAACCCGGCGGTCAGGTAACGGCTGGCGGGGCGGCGGTCGGCCAGCCAGTACAGCTCGGGGTGCATGCCCCAGACCAGGACGGTGTCCTTGGGCGTGGTCTGCTTGGCGACCGCGGTGGCCACCTCGGTGGTCTGGGTGAGCTTCTGGCCCGGCCAGAACACCGCGAGGCCCCAGAAGAAGGTGCAGGCGACCGCCGAGTAGGTGAGCACCGGCCGCCAGCGCACCGCCGAGGTGGAGACCGCGCCGACGCCGAGCAGCACCAGCGGCGGCATCAGCTGCAGGTAGTAGTGGCCGAAGAAGTGGAAGCCCACGCTGACCGCGACCGCCGACGAGAGCAGCCACACCCACAGGTCGGTGGTGGAGCCGTGCTCCTCCCCCGCCCCGGGGACGGCGCGGCGGCCGCGCCGCAGCCACAGCCGGTACCCGATCGGCACCACGAAGCCGAGGCCGGCGGCGAGCAGGATCGCGGAGTTGCCGAGCGCCCGGCCGGTCATCTGCAGCCAGGCGCCGCCGAGCGAGGCGTAGTCGCCGCTGCCGGTGACCACCCAGAACAGGAAGCCCTTGGGCTTGGTGAGGATCAGCGCGACCAGCGCTATCGGCAGCGCGAACCCGAAGCCGATCGCGGCCAGCACGGGGGGCCAGCGCACCCCGCGCCGGCGGGCGTCCTGCAGCAGCATCCACAGCACCGGCAGCAGCACGGCGCCGCCGGTCTGCTTGGTCAGCGAGCAGAGCGCCACCGCGATGCCCGCGGCCAGCCAGCGGCGCCGCTCGGCGTACCGGAAGGCGGCGACCATGGCCGGCAGCATGAAGACCTCGAAGGTCGCCGCCTGGGTGTCCTCCGGCGACAGGCCGATGGACAGCAGCAGGTAGAGCACGCCGGCCGCGCCGCCCGCCCGGTTGCCCCAGCGCCCGCGGGCGACGGAGGCCAGCAGGACGGCGGTGGCCAGGTGGGCGACGATCGCCAGGCTGCGCAGCGGCCAGAGCGAGCCGGAGCCGAACAGCGCGAAGCAGGCCTGGTAGAGCCAGGGCAGCAGCGGGGGCTTGCGGTCGACGACGGTGTCGTAGAGCACCCCGCCGTCGGCCAGCATGCGGGCCTGGGTGGCGAGGTAGCCCTCGTCGGGGCTCCACACCGGCCGCAGGAAGGACGGGACGTGGGTGGCCACCGCGAGCAGGGCCAGCACCGGCACCAGCCTCGTCCAGTAGCCCGTCCGGACCTGCTCGCGGAGGCGGGCGGTCACGGCGGGGCGGCTGGAGGTCGGTGTGGGCACGGGTGACAACCTACCGGGCGCCCGTGTCGGCGGGCGCGCTGGTCCCGTGATCGCGCCCGATACGTCCGGTTCCGGGCGCGCCGGAGCCCCGGGCGCGGCTGCGCC
>NZ_JBEYFP010000138.1:0-12268 GCF_040634455.1 Kitasatospora sp. NPDC007106 | reverse complement strand
TTTTTCCCTCCCCCCCGCTCTCCCGATTTTCGGCGTCGACCCCCCTGGGGGCCCGCTCCTGCCCGCCGTCGCCCCGGGGGGCGCCGCGGTCGAGCAGCCGCTCGACCTCGGCCGCCTGGTCGTCGGGACGGAAGTCCAGGTGGAGGCGGTTCTTCAGCTGCTTGCGTTCGGGCACCGGGACGAAGATCAGACCGGGCAGCCGGTCCGCGGACGGGCGGATCTCGAACTCGTCCGGCGCGTCGTTGACCACCGTCCACCCGAGGGCGGACACCCACCAGCGGCCGAGCGCCACCGGATCGGCGGAGTCGACGACGACCTGCTCCCACTCCAGTGCCATGGTCGCACCATAGTCCACCCGAGCTGACGGGGCATCACCCCCCGCCGCCCGCCGCCCGATCCGCCTCCGACCAGCGGTGACGCAGCCGGTCCGCCTCGTCACGGAGGGCTGCCAGCAGGGCCCTGGCGTTCGCCGAATCACTGGTGCGCAGCGCGGCGACCCCGATCCGCCGGGCCAGTTGCGGACCGTCGACCGGCCGCACCGCGAGGTCCTCCCGGTGCGGGCCGAGACCGAGCCTCGGCAGCAGCGCCACACCGACCCCGGCGGCGACGAACCCCTGCAGCACCGAGTAGTCGTCGGTGCGCAGCACCGGCACGGGTTCGAAGCCGTCCTCCGCGCACGCCCGGAACAGCACCCGGTCGACCGGGTCGGCATCGCTCACCCCGAGGATCCAGCCGTCCTCGCGCAGCGCCGCCAGCGGCACCCGGTCGCGGCCGGCCTGCGGGTGGTCGGCCGGCAGGACGAGCTGCAGCGGATCCTCCAGCAGCGGGTGGACGACGAAGTCCTCGCCGAGGTCCAGGCCGCCGTCCGAGCGGGAGTAGACCAGGGCGACCTGCAGCTGCCGGCTGCGCAGCCCGGCCAGCAGGGCCGGCAGCTCGCCCTCGGTGAGCGCCAGGTGCACCCCGGCGCGGTGCAGGGTGCGGACCGCCGGCGGCAGCAGCAGCGCCCCCGCGGTCGGGAAGGTGCCGACCCGGAGCGTGGCGGCGCCCCGCTCCACCAGGTCGGCGAGCTCCCGCTCGGCGACCCGGACCCGGTCGAGCACCGCCTCGGCGTGCGGCAGCAGGGCGAGGCCCGCCTCGGTGAGGACGGCGCCGCGGGCGCCGCGGTGCACCAGCGGGGTGCGGAAGTGCGCCTCCAGGGTGGCCAGGTGGTGGCTCACCGTCGGCTGGCTGTGCCGCAGGGAGCGGCCCGCGGCGGCCAGCGAGCCCTCGCGGGCGATGGCGCGGAGCACCTGCAGGTGGCGGAGATCGAGCACGGGTGGGCCTCGGCTGTCGGGTGGTCCGGGTGTCGGTGGTCCGGGTTGTCGGTGGTCCTCGTCGGTGGCCCGGGGTGGAGCCATCGAGGTTTTCTGGAGATGTCCAGAAAAGTACCGGGTGCCTCGATAGGCGGCGCGGTGCGACGGTCGGAGGGTGAGCACCATGACCCTCTCCTCCCCCGTCCCCGCCGCCGCCGACCCGGCCCAGCTGCGCGCCCCCTACGCCGAGGCGGTACGGGCGAGCGCGGACCGCGACTGGCTGCGGCTCAACGTGCCCGGGCACGCCGCCGACCCGGACCGCTTCGCCGGGCTCGCCGGACACGTCGGCGAGGCCGTGCTGCGGCGCGACGTGCCGCCCCTGCTGGAGGGCATCGACCTGGGCCCGGACAACCCGATGGAGCAGGCCCTGCAGCTCGCCGCCGACGCCTGGGGCGCCCGGCGGACCTGGTTCCTCACCAACGGCGCCTCGCAGGGCAACCGGATCGCCGCCCTGGTCGCCCAGTCGCTCGGCCGGACCCTCGTCGTCCAGCGCAGCGTGCACTCCAGCGTCGTCGACGGCCTCGTGCTGTCCGGCCTCGGCGCCGCCTTCGTCCAGCCGACCGTGGACACCCGGACCGGCATCGCCCACGGCGTCACCGCGAGCGACCTCGCCGTCGCCCTCGCCCGGAACCCCGACGCGGCGGCCGCCTACGTCGTCACCCCCAGCTACTTCGGCGCCGTCGCCGACGTGGCCGCGCTCGCCCGGGTCGCGCACGCCGCCGGGGTCCCGCTGATCGTCGACGAGGCCT
The DNA here is from genome assembly GCF_040634455.1 of Kitasatospora sp. NPDC007106. Taxonomy (NCBI): domain Bacteria; kingdom Bacillati; phylum Actinomycetota; class Actinomycetes; order Kitasatosporales; family Streptomycetaceae; genus Kitasatospora; species Kitasatospora sp. NPDC007106. The sequence continues at coordinate 10,167 of NZ_JBEYFP010000138.1, read as the reverse complement.
GGGGGTCCCACTTCGGCTTCCACCCCGCGCTGCCCGCGAACGCGCTCGCGCACGGCGCCGACCTGGTCGTCTCCAGCACCCACAAACTCGGCGGGGCACTCACCCAGGCCGCCATGCTGCACCTCGGCAACGGGCCCTTCGCGGACCGGCTCGAACCGCTCGTCGAACGCGTCTTCCACCTCACCCAGTCGACCAGCGCCAGCTCCCTGCTGCTCGCCTCGCTGGACGAGGCCCGGCGGACCCTCGTCACCGGGCACCGGGCGATCTCGGAGTCACTGGCCGCCGCCGACGCCATGCGGGCCGCGGTCCGGGCCGGCGGACGGTTCCGGGTGGTCAGCGACGGCTTCGGACGCTTCCGGGACATCGTCGCCACCGACCCGCTGCGGGTCTCCGTGGACGTCCGGGCCGGCGGCGTATCCGGGCACGAGGCCCGGCGCCGGCTGATGCAGGAGCACGGGGTGCTGGTCGAGGTCGCGACCGACGCCGCCGTCGTCGCGGTGGTCGGCGCGGGCGCCGGGCCCGAGGCGGAACGGTTCGCGGCGGCCCTGCACGCCCTGCCGGCGGTCCCGGGCGTCGCCGAGGGCGCCCCGGGGCCGGAGCTCCCCGCGCCGGGAGCCGTCCGGATGACACCGCGGGAGGCGTTCCTGGCGCCGGGGCGGTCGGTGCCCGCCGCCCAGGCGGTCGGGCGGATCTCCGCGGACACCCTCTCCGCCTACCCGCCCGGCATCCCCAACGTGCTGCCCGGCGAGGAGATCACCGCCGAACTCGTCGCCTTCCTCCACGCCGTGGCCGCCGCCCCCACCGGCCACGTCCGCGGAGCCACCGACCCGGCCGTCACCACGCTGCGGATCGTCGCGGACCACTAGGCACCTGTGCCGATCACGAATCGGCGACTTGCCCGACCGGGTGTCGGCCGGCCGTGCGTCCACTGATCGCCGATGACCGCCGAAGACCGACGGCCGGACGGTGATCCTGGAACGGGACGACCCCGGTCCTACGTCTTTCGTCGCAGACGGGACAAGGCCTCTGCCCGGTGTCCGGTTGATCGATGCGGTCCTACCTTGATCCGCATGGAGATCCCCGAGCAGTACAGGTACGCGGTCGTCCCCCACGTCATGGTCGACGGAGCCGCCGAGGCGATCGAGTTCTACGTGGCCGCGTTCGGAGCGTCCGAGCACTTCCGGATGGAAGGAGAGGCCGGGCGAATCGCGCACGCCGAGATCGGCGTCCACGGGTCCACCCTGATGCTCGGTGACGCCGACGCCCCGTTCTCGCCTCCCGACGCGCTCGGGGCGTCCGTCGCCCTGCACGTCTACGTGCCGGACGTGGACGGCCTGAGCGCCCGGGCCGTGAGCGCCGGTGCAGAGCTGCTCTCGCCTCCGACCGACATGCCCTACGGCGCCCGGCAGTCGATGCTCCGTGACCCGTTCGGCCACATATGGATCTTCCTGACGCCCATCGCTCCCTGACCCGGACGCAACGGCCGGCGCACGGACCGGCCCCTTGGAATCGATCGTCCGGGCAGGCCGGTCCGTAGCGGCGCCGACGGGCCGACCGACAGGGGCGCAACGCCCCCGGCCGGTCGGCCCGCCGGGGTGCGGCTATTCGACGGTGACGGACTTGGCGAGGTTGCGCGGCTTGTCCACGTCCCGGCCGAGGGCGACCGCGGCGTGGTAGGCCAGCAGCTGGAGCGGGATGTTGAGGAGCAGCGGGTCGAGCTCGGGCTCGCTCTTGGGGACGACGATGCAGTGGTCGGCGAGCTTGGTCTCGGGGGCGCGGTGGGCGATCGCGAGGACGCGGCCGGAGCGGGCCTTGATCTCGCCGAGGGTGGTGAGGTTCTTGTCGAGCAGCTCGTCGTCGGGGACGAGGGCGACGGTGGGGAGTTCGGGGCTGATCAGCGCGAGCGGGCCGTGCTTGAGCTCGCTCGCGGGGTACGCCTCGGCGTGGACGTAGCTGATCTCCTTGAGTTTCTGGGCACCCTCGCGGGCGACCGGGTAGCCGCGGACCCGGCCGATGAACATCATCCCGGCGTTGTCGGCGTACTCGGCGGCGAGCTTGGCGATCTCGTCCTGCTGGTCGAGGATCTCCCGGATGTTCCCGGGCAGGGCCTTGAGCGCGGCGACGATGCGGCGGCCGTCGGCGGGCGAGAGGTCGTGGATGCGGCCGAAGTGCAGGGCGAGCAGCGCGAAGGCGATCACCGTGGAGGTGAAGGCCTTGGTGGAGGCGACCGAGATCTCCGGGCCGGCGTGCAGGTAGATGCCGCCGTCGCACTCGCGGGCGATGGCGCTGCCGACGGTGTTGACGACGCCGAGGACGCGGCCGCCCTTGCGCTTGATCTCCTGGACGGCGGCGAGGGTGTCGTAGGTCTCGCCGGACTGGCTGACCGCGACGTAGAGGGTGTCGGCCTCGATGACGGGGTTGCGGTAGCGGAACTCGGAGGCGGGCTCGCTGTGGGCGGGGATCCGGGCGAGCTCCTCGATGAGCTGGGCGCCCATCTCGCCGGCGTAGTAGGCGGAGCCGCAGCCGAGGATCTTCACCCGGCGGATCTCGCGCAGTTCGCGGGCGTCGAGGTTGAGGCCGCCGAGGTGGGCGGTGGCGAAGCGCTCGTCGAGGCGGCCGGAGAGGGTGCGCTCGACGGCGGCGGGCTGCTCGTGGATCTCCTTGAGCAGGTAGTGCTCGTAGCCGCCGGTGTCGTAGGAGCCGACCTCCCAGTCGACGGTGGACGGCTGGCGGGTGACGGTGCGGGCGTCCTCGGTGAAGGTGCGGAAGCCGTCGGCGCGGACGACGGCGAGTTCGCCGTCCTCCAGGTGGACGACCTGGCGGGTGTAGCGGACGAGGGCGGCGACGTCGGAGGCGGCGAACATCTCCTTCTCGCCGAGGCCGAGCACGATCGGGCTGCCGTTGCGGGCGACGACGATGCGGTCGGGCTGGCGGGCGTCGACGACGGCGATGCCGTAGGTGCCGACGACGTGCTTGAGGGCGGCGCGGACGGCGTCCTCCAGCTCGGTGCCCTCGCCGCCGTGCGCGGCGACCAGGTGGGCGAGCACCTCGGTGTCGGTCTCGGAGGTGAAGACGGCGCCCTCGGCGGTCAGCTTGGCGCGCAGTTCGTCGGCGTTCTCGATGATGCCGTTGTGCACGACGGCGATGTGCTCGGCGTTGTCGACGTGCGGGTGGGCGTTGGCGTCGCTGGGCTCGCCGTGGGTGGCCCAGCGGGTGTGGCCGATGCCGGTGGTGCCCTTGAACCGGGCGGGGACGGCGGCGGCGAGGTCGGCGACCCGGCCCTTCGTCTTGCACACCTTCAGGCTGCCGGTCTTGCCGGTGACGGCGACGCCGGCCGAGTCGTAGCCGCGGTACTCCAGTCGCTGCAGGCCCTCCAGCAGGAAGGTGGTCGCGTCCTTGGGGCCGATGTAGGCCACGATTCCGCACATGGGTGGGACTCCTTCGGTTCAGCGGTCGGGCGGCTCACCCGTACACGATGCGGCGCAGCTGGCGGGTGGACAGCTCGGGCGCCGCGACTCGCCGGGACGCCAGTTCGGCGCCGAGGCGGGCGAAGATCCGCTCGTTGGTCAGGCCGCGTGCCTGCAGCTCACCGTGGCGGCGGCGGACGTACTCCTCGGTGGTCTCGGAGAAGTACGCGATCACCTCCGCGACGACCCGCGCCGCCTCGCCCGGCCCGAGCGGGCTGGTGCGGGTGAGGTGGGCGAGGAGGTCTTCATGAGGGTGGGGTGAGGCGGGCACGGTCGAGGACTCTATGCGCCCGATCGCCGGAAGCCCAAGATTTCTGCCCGAAATCGGGCAGACATTCCCTGGTTCGGCCCTCTCGAACACACTTGCAGTGGCCGAACGCTCCCGCGTAGCGTGCTGATCCGTACACGCCAAAGACAGTTGCGGAGGCGGCATGTGCGGAATCGCGGGGTGGGTGGCGTTCGACCGGGACCTCACCCGGGAACGCGCGGCGCTGGAGGCGATGACGGCCACCATGGCCTGCCGGGGCCCGGACGGCGGCGGGCTGCACCTCACCCGGCACGCCGCGCTCGGCCACCGGCGGCTCGCCGTGATCGACCCGGCCGGCGGTGCCCAGCCGATGGCCGCCGAGCAGGGCGGCCACTCCCCCGCCGTCCTCAGCTACAGCGGCGAGGTCTTCAACCACCGCGAGCTGCGCACCGCCCTGCAGCACGCCGGGCACCACTTCCGCACCCGCAGCGACACCGAGGTCGTGCTCCGCGCCTACCTCCAGTGGGGCCCGCGCTTCGTCGACCGGTTGAACGGCATGTACGCCTTCGCGCTCTGGGACGCCCGCCGCGAGGAACTGCTGCTCGTCCGCGACCGGATGGGCGTCAAACCGCTGCACTACCACCGCACCGACGCCGGCGTGCTGTTCGGCTCCGAACCCAAGGCGCTCTTCGCCCACCCGGCGCTGCGCCCCGAGGTCGACCTCGACGGGCTGCGCGAACTGCTCAGCACCGCCCGCACGCCCGGCCACGCCGTCTACCGGGGCCTCGTCGAGGTGCAGCCCGGCCAGGTGGTCACCGTCCGCCGCTCCGGGCTGACCACCCGCCGGTACTGGGCGCTGGAGGCCCGCGAGCACACCGACGACGCCCCGGCCACCGCGGCGGCCGTCCGCGAACTGCTGGCCGACACCGTACGGCGGCAGCTGGACTCCGACGTGCCGCTCTGCGCCCTGCTCTCCGGCGGACTCGACTCCAGCGCGATCACCGCGCTCGCCGCGCAGGCGCTGCGGCGGCGCGGCGCGGGCCCCGTCCGCACCTTCGCCGTCGACTACGCCGGGCAGACCGAGCGGTTCCGCCCGGACGCGATGCGCGGCACCCCGGACGGCCCGTACGCCCGGCTGCTCGCCGAGCACGTCGGCGCCGACCACCGCACCGTCGAGCTGGACAGCGACTCCCTCAGCGACCCGGCGCACCGGACCGCCGTGCTGCGCGCCCGCGACCTGCCGTGGGAGTTCGGCGACATGGACACCTCGATGCTGCTGCTCTTCCGGGCGGTGCGCCGGGACTCGACGGTGGCGCTGTCCGGCGAGGCCGCGGACGAGCTGTTCGGCGGCTACCCCTGGTTCCACGACCCGGCGCTGATCGCCGCCGAGACCTTCCCCTGGGCCGCCCTGCTGGCCCGCACCGCCGGGCTCGGCGCCGGCCCTCGGGAGGGCCTGCTCGACCCGGGCCTGCTCGCCGGGCTGGACCTGGACGCCTACCGGGCCGACCGCTACCGGGAGGCGGTCTCCGCCGTGCCGCAGCTGCCCGGCACCGACCCGGTGGAACGCCGGATGCGCGAACTCACCCACCTGAGCCTGACCCGGTTCGTCCGGATCCTGCTGGACCGCAAGGACCGGCTGTCGATGGCCTGCGGCCTGGAGGTGCGGGTGCCGTTCTGCGACCACCGGCTGGTCCAGTACGTCTTCAACACGCCGTGGCGGATCAAGTCCGCCGACGGCCGGGAGAAGAGCCTGCTGCGGGCCGCCGTCCGCGACCTGCTGCCGGACGCCGTCGCCGACCGGGCGAAGAGCCCCTACCCCTCGATCCAGGACCTGCGCTACCCGCGCTCGCTGCAGTCGGCCCTCGGCCGGCTCGCCGCCGACCGGGACTCCCCCGCCGCGGCACTGCTGGACCGCACGGCCGTCGCCGAGGCGCTGGCGCCGGGCGCCGACCCGCAGTACGCCCGGGCCGCCACCGAAGTGGTGCTCGGCATCGACGACTGGCTGCGAACGTACGACGTGTCACTCGTGATGTGAGACGGTGGGGGTGAGGTGTCGACAGGGGGGCCTGTTGCGCCGTCCGGGGGAAACCGCTCCCCCGGTGGTGCCGACATCTCACCGTTCGGCGGCGGCCGGTCCGTGCAATCGGTGCCGCCGACGTCAGGATGGGAGTGCCGCCCGTCCGTCGTCGACCACCGGGGGAATCAGCACCATGCATCCGCGGATCTTCGCGATCGTCACCGCAGTCCTGCTCGGCGTCCTCGGGATCGGCGCGGTCTCGGTGACCCACTGGACCCCAGAGACGGCACCGGTCGCGGCCGGCGTGCCCGCCACCACCCAGGCCGCGCCCGGCGGTGCCACCCCGGCGTCCGCCTCGCCGACCGGCGACCCCGCGGTGTGGACCCGCTCCACCCTGCGGAACAAGCTGGTCGCCGAGATGGACGCCACCGACCCCGGCGTGGCGCTGGCCGACCTCGACAAGATCACCAAGGAGAAGCCGTACACCGTGCGGTTCTGCCACCCGATCGCGCACGAGCTCGGCCACACCGCGGTGAAGCGGTACCACGAGGACTTCCAGAAGGTCATCTCCTTCCCGCACGAGACGTGCGCGGCCGGGTACCTGCACGGCGCGGTCGAGGAGATGCTCGCGGCCTCCAAGAACCCGCAGCAGGACATCCTGACGCTCTGCGCACCCGCCAACACCGGGCCGTGCATCCACGGCGTCGGCCACGGGATCATGTTCGTCACCAAGCAGGACATCCCCTCCGCCCGCGACCTGTGCAGCAAGTTCCCCAGCACCAGCCGCCGGATCACCTGCTCCGAGGGCCTGTTCATGCAGCTCTTCGCCCCGGACGAGGAGGACGAGAAGGCCAAGGCGAACCTGCCCGCCGACAAGCTCGCCGCCGAACCGCTCTACCCCTGCCCCGAACAGCCCGCCCTCTTCCAGTCCGCCTGCTTCTTCTACGCGCCGACCCTCTACCTCAGCTCGCACGACTACGCCAACCACCCCGAGGCCTTCGCCGGGGCGCTGAAGTGGTGCCTCAACGCCCAGGCCAGCGGCGGAGCCAGCGACTGCAGCCGCGGGGTCGGCTCGCGCACCATGAAGTACAACCTGGACCGCGCGGACTGGGCCGCCCAGCAGTGCGCCACCGCCGCCGACACCTGGCAGCGCAAGGCCTGCACCCAGGGCCTGGTCAGCTACTGGACGGTCAACTACACCGAGTCCGGCGCCGCGGCCAAGCTCTGCAAGCAGATCACCGACAAGGAGATCGCCGGCTACTGCCGCTCCGCAGGCGGCCTCTCCAGCACCCTGGACTGATGGGGCAAGCGTAGGGGCCCGTGGGGGCACCTCCCGGGTGGATCCACGCCGATGTAAGGAGCGTACGATCGGGACGCGGGTGCGCCGAGGAAGCCGCGCCATTGCTTCCCCCACCCCCGTTCGCTGGAGTGCACCCACCATGACCTCCGAAGACTTCCGCAGCGCGGCGCACGCCGCGGCCGACCTGGTCGCCGACTACCTGGAGGGCCTGGCCGACCGTCCGGTCTGGCAGCCGATGGCCGCGGCCGACCGGCAGGCGCTGCTGGACCTGCCGCTTCCCGAGACCGGCACCGACCTGGACGGCCTGCTCAAGACCGTCGCCGAGCAGGTGCTGCCGGCACCCATGGGCAACGGCAACCCGCGGTTCTTCGGCTGGGTGAACTCCGCCCCGCAGCCCGCCGGTGTGCTCGCCACCCTGGTCGCCTCCGCGATGAACCCCAGCTCGGCCGGCGGCGACCACGCCGACGTCCACCTGGAGCGGGCCGTGGTCCGCTGGATCGCCGAGCTGGTGGGCTTCCCGCACCCGGCCGGCGGCGGTCTGCTCACCTCGGGCACCTCGATGGCCACCATCGTCTGCCTGGCCGCCGCCCGGAACCGGGCGGCGCTGCGGGCCGGGGTGGACGTCCGCGCCGAGGGCCTCGCCGCGCTGCCGCCGCTGGTCGGCTACGTCACCGGCGAGACCCACTCCTGTGTCCGCAAGGCCGCCGAGCTGCTCGGCCTCGGCAGCCGCCACCTGCGCACGGTGGCCACCGACGCCGAGGGCCGGCTGGACACCGCCGCCCTGGAGGCCGCGATCGCCGAGGACCGGGCGGCCGGGCGGCTGCCCTTCCTGGTGGTCGCCTCGGCCGGCACCGTCGGCACCGGCGCCGTCGACGCGTTCCACCCGATCGCCGACCTCGCCGAGCGCGAGGGCCTGTGGATGCACGTGGACGGCGCGTACGGCGCGTTCGGCGTGCTCGACCCGGTGATCGCCCACCGCTACGCGGGCATGGACCGCGCCGACTCGCTCGCCCTGGACCCGCACAAGTGGCTGGGCGTGCCGGTGGACTGCGGCTGCGCGCTCGTCCGGGACACCGAGGGCCTGCGCGGCACCTTCAGCCTGGTGCCGTCCTACCTGCGCGACGAGGCCGCCGGCTCGCTGGGCTGGTTCTCCGAGTACGGCACCGAGCAGACCCGGCCGTTCCGCTCGCTCAAGGTCTGGGCGTCCGTCGCGCACCGCGGCCGCGAGGGCGTGGCCGCCGACATCGCGCACACCACCGCGCTGGCCCGCCGGCTCGGCGAGCTGGTCGAGGCCGACCCGGCACTGGAGCTGCTGGCGCCGGTGGAGACCTCGATCGTCGCCTTCCGGTACCGGCCCGCCGGGCTGGACGGGGAGGAGCTGGACCGGATCAACCGGGAGCTGCCCGCAGCGGTCCAGCTGCGCGGCCGGGTGTTCGTCACCGGCGCCGTGCTCGGCGGCCACGAGATGCTCCGCGCCTGCCTGCTCAACGCCACCACCACCGAGGCCGACGTCCGGCTGCTCGTGGACGAAGTGCACGCCGCGGCGGCCGGGCTGACGGGCCGTCCGGACACCTCCGGCCCCGCCTGACGTGCCCCGATCATGCCGAGGGGCCGGCCGCGGAGACATTTACCGTGAGGTCACGGGGGATTCGTGATCGTGAAACACCGGCGCGACACGATACCTGCATGGACACTCGTGAACCCGTCACCACCGCCGGCCCCTCGCGCGCCCAGCGGCGCGCCGCCCGGACCCACCGCTGGCGCAGAGAGACCGTCGAACTCGCCGCCGTCTTCCTCGCCGTCGCCACCGCCGACCTGGTCGCCAACGTGGTCGTGCACGGCCACGACGGCCCGGTGCTGCTCGCCGTGTCGGCCCTCGCCCTGCTCGCCACGGCCGTCTTCCACGGCTGGTGGGCGCACCGGCGGCCGCACGGACCGCCCGCACCGGACACCCATGCGCCGCCCGGGGAGGCCGCGGTGAGCGGCCCCCTGGACGCGCTGGAGGCGACCGTGCTGTGGCGGGTCCGCACCACGGTCGAGGACTCCCCCGGCAGCCTGGCCCGGATCTGCACGGCCCTGGCCGAGCGCCGGGTCAACATCGTCTCGATGCAGTCGCACCCGCTGGCCGCCGGTACCGTCGACGAGTTCTTCCTGCGCGCCCCGGCCGCCCTGGACCGGGCCGAGCTGACCGCGGCGGTCGCCGCGGCCGGCGGCACCGACATCTGGACGGACCGCGCCGACGCGCACGAACTGGTCGACGCGCCCACGCACGTGCTCGCCCTGGCCACCCGCACCGCGCTGGACGCCGCCGAGCTGCCGGTCGCCCTGCGGCAGCTGTTCGGCCGGTGCACGATCCGGCAGTACCCGGACCGCGGCCGCTCCACCCCCGCCGGGGTGGACGGTCACACCATGCGGCTGCCCGTCCCCGGCGGCGACCTGATCGAACTCACCCGGCCGCACCTGCCGTTCACCCCGACCGAGTTCGCCCGCGGCCAGGCCCTGGTCGAGCTCGACAGCCTGCTCGGCCCGCGGGTGCCCAAGGTCGAGGCCCGGCTCGCCCGGCCGGCCGGCGCCGACCTGACCGTCCGCCGCGCCGGGCCCGGCGACAAGCGGGCCGCGCTGGAGATGCACCGGCGCTGCTCGCCCGACACCCTGCGCAAGCGCTACCACGGCCCGGTCAAGGACGCCGACCGCTACCTGGAGCACCTGCTCGACCCGCGGCACGGGCAGACCCTGGCGGTCGAGGACGCGGACGGCCGGATCGTCGCCCTCGCCCACCTCATGTGGGACGACGACGGCGCCGAGGTCGCGCTGCTGGTCGAGGACGACTGGCAGCGGCAGGGCCTCGGGGTCGACCTGCTCCGCCGGATGGGCGCCCTCGCCCTGCAGGCCGGGGTGGCGACCGTGTACGCGGTGACGCACTCCTCCAACACCGGGCTGATCTCCACCATGCGCCGGCTGTCGGCCCCGCTCGACTACCAGGTCGAGGACGGCACCCTGGTGATCACCGCGCACCTCGCGGAGGCGGCGGACAAACTGCCGACCCCGTGGCCCACCCGCCCGCGCCGCTGAGTCGGCGGCACCCGCAGCACCCCGAACGGACTCCGGCCCGGCCGCACCTCGCGGCCGGGCCGGG
>NZ_JBEYFP010000137.1:0-12272 GCF_040634455.1 Kitasatospora sp. NPDC007106 | reverse complement strand
GTCACGATCGACCGCGAGACCGCGCCGCGGCTGGCCGACGCGCTGCGGCAGCCGTGGGCCTCGCGCAGTGCGCCGCCGGCCGTCCGGGTCGACCTCGCGGCGGTCGCGTTCTGCGACTCCAGCGGCCTCAACGTGCTGCTGGACGCCGACCGGCAGGCCCGCGACCGGGGCAGCACCCTGCAGCTGGAGAACGTGCCGGACCAGCTGCGCCGGCTGCTGGCGGTGACCGGCACCGACGAGGTCCTCACCCTGCATTCCGGTCCGCCGTCCGGGGGGTCCGTCCGTCCGGCCCCGCCTACCGTGGAAGGCGGGTGACGGGTCCGCGGCCGGTCCGCCCGGCCGCCCGGTGCGCCCGCGAGGGGACGGTGAGGACATGTGCAGATGGCTGGCCTACTCCGGGTCGCCGATCGCGCTGGCGGAGCTGCTCTACAAGCCCCGGCACTCCCTGATCGACCAGAGCCGCCACGCCCGGATGGGCGTCGAGACCACCAACGGCGACGGCTGCGGCGTCGGCTGGTACCCGGACATCGGCGGCGGCACCGACGGTGCCGAGCCCGCGATCTTCCACGCCACCGGACCGGCCTGGAGCGACCGCAACCTGCTCGAACTCTCCCGCTGCGTCCGCTCGCCGCTCTTCCTGGCGCACATCCGGGCCTCCACCGGCACGGCCGTGCAGCAGAGCAACTGCCACCCCTTCCGGTACGGCAGCTGGCTGTGGATGCACAACGGTGCGATCAGCGGTTTCCCGGAGCTCAAGCGCGACCTGGCGCTCACCGTGGACCCGACGCTGTACCCGTTCATCGAGGGGTCCACCGACTCGGAGCTGATGTTCTACGTGGCACTGACCTTCGGGCTGCAGGACGACGCCCCGCGCGCCGTCGAGCGGATGATCGGCACGATCGAGGCGGTCGCGCAGCGCCACGGCGTCCCCGACCCGCTGCAGATGACGGTCGCGGTCTCCGACGGCCACCGGCTGTGGGCCTTCCGCTACTCCACCGAGCGCCACTCCCGCTCGCTCTTCTTCAGCACCGACGTCCGCACCCTGCGCACCCTCCACCCGGAGATCGAGGCGCTGCAGGAGGTGGCGGACGGGACGCGGGTCGTGGTCTCCGAGCCGCTCGGCGACCTGGAGGGCGCCTGGCACGAGGTGCCCGAGTCCTCCTACGGCGTCGTCGAGGACGGGCACGGCGAGCTGCACACGTTCAGCCCGCTCGCGCCCTGACCCCGTTCCCGGCCCTGTCCGCGTCCCCGTCGTCCGTCAGAGCGCCGCGGCGAGGCGGGTGCCCTGGTCGATGGCGCGCTTGGCGTCGAGCTCGGCCGCGACGTCGGCCCCGCCGATCAGGTGCGCCTCGATGCCGAGCGCGCGCAGCTCCTCGTGCAGGTCGCGGCGCGGCTCCTGGCCGGTGCACAGCACCACGGTGTCGACCGGCAGCAGCTGCGGCTCGCCGTCGAGTTCGAAGTGCAGGCCCCGGTCGTCGATCAGCTTGTAGGTGGCGCCGGCGACGGTGGTGACACCGCGGTGCTTGAGCTCGGTGCGGTGGATCCAACCGGTGGTCTTGCCGAGGCCGGCGCCGACCTTGCCGGTCTTGCGCTGCAGCAGGTGGACGCGGCGCGGGGAGGCGCTGCGCACCGGCTCGGCGAGGCCGCCCGGAGTGGTGTGGTCGGTGTCCACGCCCCACTGGGCGAAGAAGACGTCGGCGTTGTGGGCGGCCTGCTCGCCCGGGTCGGTGAGGAACTCGGCGACGTCGAAGCCGATGCCGCCGGCGCCGAGGATCGCGACCCGCTCGCCGACCGGCGCCCCGTCGCGGAGCACGTCCAGGTAGCCGACGACGCTCGGGTGGTCGACGCCCTCGATGTCCGGGACGCGCGGGGTGACGCCGGTGGCGAGGACGACCTCGTCGTAGCCCTCGGCGGCCAGCGCCCCGGCGGTCGCCGTGGTGCCCAGGCGCAGCTCGACCCCGCGGGCGTCCAGCTGGTGGCGGTAGTAGCGGACGGTCTCGTCGAACTCCTGCTTGCCGGGCACCTTGCGGGCGACGTTGAGCTGCCCGCCGACGGTGTCGGCCGCGTCGTAGAGGGTGACGGCGTGGCCGCGTTCGGCGGCGGAGACCGCGAAGGCGAGGCCGGCCGGGCCGGCGCCGACCACGCCGATCCGCTTGCGCAGCTTGGTGGGGGAGAGGACGAGCTCGGTCTCGTGGCAGGCCCGCGGGTTGACCAGGCAGGAGGTGATCTTGAGGCTGAAGGTGTGGTCCAGGCAGGCCTGGTTGCAGCCGATGCAGGTGTTGACGGCCTCGGGGGTGCCGGCGGCGGCCTTGGCGACGAAGTCGGGGTCGGCGAGCAGCGGCCGGGCCATCGAGACCAGGTCGGCGTGGCCGTCGGCGAGGATCTGCTCGGCCAGCTCGGGGGTGTTGATCCGGTTGCTGGTGACCAGCGGGATGCCGACCGAGCCCATCACCTTGCGGGTCACCCAGGTGAAGGCGCCGCGCGGCACCGAGGTGGCGATGGTGGGGATGCGGGCCTCGTGCCAGCCGATGCCGGTGTTGATGATGGTCGCGCCGGCCGCCTCGACCGCCTTGGCGAGCTGCACCACCTCGGCGAGGGTCGAGCCGCCGGGGACGAGGTCGAGCATGGAGAGCCGGTAGACCAGGATGAAGTCCTCGCCGACCCGCTCGCGGACCCGGCGGACGATCTCGACTGGGAAGCGCATCCGGTTCTCGTAGGAGCCGCCCCAGCGGTCGGTGCGGTGGTTGGTGGGGGCGGCGATGAACTCGTTGATCAGGTAGCCCTCGGAGCCCATGATCTCGACGCCGTCGTACCCGGCCGCGCGGGCGAGCTCGGCGCAGCGGGCGAAGTCCTCGATCGTCTGCTCGACCTGCTCGTCGGTGAGCTCGTTCGGGGTGAAGGGGCTGATCGGCGCCTTGAGCGGGCTGGGCGCGACCAGGTCCTGGTGGTAGGCGTACCGGCCGAAGTGCAGGATCTGCATGGCGATCCGGCCGCCGGCGGCGTGCACCGCGTCGGTGACCACCCGGTGCCGGGCGGCCTCCTCCTCGGTGGCCAGCATGGCGCCGCCCTCCCACGGGCGGCCGGCCTCGTTGGGGGCGATGCCGCCGGTGACGATCAGGCCGACGCCGCCGCGGGCGCGCTCCGCGTAGAAGGCGGCCATCCGCTCGAAGCCGTCGGGCGCCTCCTCCAGGCCGACGTGCATCGAGCCCATGACCACCCGGTTGGGCAGCGTGGTGAAGCCCAGGTCGAGCGGGCTCAGCAGGCGGGGGTAGGCGGTCATCCGGGGCCTCCAGGGCGGGGTCGTCGTGCGCCCTTTGTAGACCGCCGGGGGCCACTTGTGCAACTGGGTGCAAAACGTGAGCGCTTTGGCACTGAGTACCTTTACGTGACGGCACCAAGTGCCATACGGTCGCGGGACCGAGCCACCCGCCGGATGCCACCCGGGCAACGGCGCGGCACGATCTCGAGAGGAACGGCATGGGAACAAGTCGGATCGGCGTCGTCGGCTGCGGCCTCATGGGGGCGGGAATCGCGGAGGTCTGCGCCCGCGCGGGCCTCGACGTGCTGATCGCCGAGCACAGCCCCGAGGCCGCCGACCGCGGCCGGCAGCGGATCGCCGCATCGATGCAGCGCGCGGTCACCCGCGGCCGGCTCGACGGAACGGACGCCGAAACCGCCCTCGCGCGGCTCACCTTCACCACCCGCATCGAGGAATTCGCCGACCGGCAGCTGGTCGTCGAGGCCGTGGCCGAGGACGAAGCCCTCAAGACCGAACTCTTCGCCGTACTGGACCGCGTCGTGGAGGCACCGGACGCCGTCCTCGCCTCCAACACCTCCTCCATCCCGATCATGAAGCTCGGCACCGCCACCCGCCGCCCCGAGCGGGTGATCGGCATCCACTTCTTCAACCCCGTACCGGTGCTCCGGCTCGTCGAACTCGTCCCCTCCCTGCTCACCTCGGACGACACGCTCCGGCAGGCCGAACACTTCGCCACCGACCTGCTCGGCAAGACCGTCGTCCGGGCCCGCGACCGCGCCGGCTTCGTGGTGAACGCCCTGCTGATCCCCTACCTGCTGTCGGCCGTCCGGATGATGGAGTCCGGCCTCGCCTCGGCCGACGACATCGACAGCGGCATGGTGCTCGGCTGCGCCCACCCGATGGGCCCGCTGCGCCTGGCCGACCTGGTCGGCCTGGACACCGTCCAGGCCGCCGCCGAGGCGATGTACGAGGAGTTCAAGGAGCCCCTGTACAGCCCGCCGCCACTGCTGCTGCGCATGGTCGACGCCGGCCTGCTCGGCGAGAAGAGCGGCCGCGGCTTCTACGACCACACCGCATGACCCGGCACCGTCCCGTCCCCGTACCCCCGAAACGAAGTGGAGTGGCCCGCATGCCCGAAGCCGTCATCGTCAGCGCCGCCCGTTCGCCGATCGGCCGGGCCTTCAAGGGCTCGCTGAAGGACGTCCGCCCGGACGACCTGACCGCCCAGATCATCGCCGCCGCCCTCGCCAAGGTGCCCGGGCTGGACCCGCGGCAGATCGACGACCTGATGCTCGGCTGCGGCCTGCCCGGCGGCGAGCAGGGCCACAACCTCGGCCGGATCGTCGCCGTCCAGATGGGCATGGACTACCTGCCGGGCACCACGATCACCCGCTACTGCGCCTCCTCGCTGCAGACCACCCGGATGGCACTGCACGCGATCAAGGCCGGCGAGGGCGACATCTTCATCTCCGCCGGCGTCGAGGCCGTCTCCCGGAGCATCAACGGCACCTCCGACGGCATGCCGAACACCCCCAACCCGCTCTTCGACGACGCGCAGGCCCGCACCGCCAAGCGCGCCGCCGAGGGCGGCGGCCACTGGCACGACCCGCGCGAGGACGGCATCCTCCCCGACGCCTACATCGCCATGGGCCAGACCGCCGAGAACCTCGCCGCGCTCAAGGGCATCAGCCGCGCCGAGCAGGACGAGTTCGGCGTCCGCTCGCAGAACCTCGCCGAGCAGGCCATCGCGGCCGGCTTCTGGCAGCGCGAGATCACCCCGATCACCACCCCGGACGGCACCGTCGTCTCCCAGGACGACGGCCCGCGCGCCGGCGTCACCCTGGACGCCGTCTCCGGCCTCAAGCCGGTCTTCCGCCCCGACGGCACCGTCACCGCCGGCAACTGCTGCCCGCTCAACGACGGCGCCGCCGCCCTGGTCATCATGTCCGACACCAAGGCCCGCGAACTCGGCATCACCCCGCTCGCCCGCGTCGTGTCCACCGGCGTCTCCGGTCTGTCGCCCGAGATCATGGGCTACGGCCCGGTCGAGGCCACCCGGCAGGCCCTCGCCCGCGCCGGCATGACCATCGGCGACATCGACCTCGTCGAGATCAACGAGGCCTTCGCCGCCCAGGTCATCCCCTCCTACCGCGACCTCGGCATCGACATCGACCGCCTCAACGTCAACGGCGGCGCCATCGCCATCGGCCACCCCTTCGGCATGACCGGCGCCCGCATCACCACCACCCTGATCAACTCCCTCCAGTGGCACGACAAGCAGTTCGGCCTGGAGACCATGTGCGTCGGCGGCGGCCAGGGCATGGCCATGGTCATCGAACGCCTGAGCTGAGCCACAGCGCGACCACAAGCACCAGCAACTGAGCTGATCACGGGAGACACGCCGCACGAGGGGTGGGGAACCACCCGTTCGGAGTGACACTCCGTAATTGAGGGCCGGATCACACGCGAAACGTGGTCCGGCCCTCGATTTTTCATTTCCGGGCCGTTTCGTCGACGGAGCGGAATGGCTCGACTCCGCTCCGTCGATAGGTAGTACCTAACAATTTGGGGACAAGAGCGGAAGTTCCTCATTAATGGGACATCCACCACTGCAGTAACCGCCCCTCATACGGCAGTGTGGACGTGCAACCCCGTTCCACTCCTCGCAAGGAGTACATTCCGTGAGCGTCGTCTACATCTCTCTGCTGCTGATCCTGATCGTCGTCGCCACTGTCGTGCTGCTCCAGGTCCGGGCACTCTCACGGCGGTTGGAGGAGCGGCAGACCGCACCGGCCGGCACCGCCCTCGACGAGGCGTCGATACGCCGCGCGGTCACCGAGGCACTCGCGGCGGACCGGGAGCGGGAGATCACCGAGGCCCGGGCGTTCTGGGCCGAGCAGGAGGCGCGCGCCGCGGAGGACGCCCCGATGTTCGAGGGCCCGTTCCTGAGCGTCGGCGAGGAATGGCCGCTGTTCTTCCCCCGGCCGACCGGCCCGGAGACCGCGGCGGACAACGGGACGATGGACCCGGGATTCGGCGAGGCGCTGCGCAGCGCGCTCGAGGACATCATCAACGAGGGCGGCCCCGAGGGCGGCGTGCACCCCGGCCACCCCTCGCAGGGCGGCTCCCCCGTGCCGGCCGAGGCCGGCGCTGACGCCCGCGCCCGCCGCGAGGCCGACCTGATCGCGACCGGTCTGGAGGCCGGCCTGCTGGACGCCGAGGCGGAGGCCGAGCCGGCCGTCGCGCCGGACCCGCGCCGCCACCCCTCGCACCCCGACTTCGTGCCGAGCCAGACCCCGTCCCGCGAGTGGACGGACACCCGGCTCGCCGTGCTGGCCGACGAGAAGATCGCCCTCACCGACGTCCGCCCCGGCCCGCTGGGCACGCTGGACGTGTACGCCTTCGCCGACGGCACCACCCTCTGCGTGGCGCCCGGCGACCGCGAGGCGGCCTACCGGCTGATCGACGCCGTCCAGGCCGGCGAGGACGTCCGGCTGCTCGGCGGCTCCCGGTTCTCCGGCTCGTACTCGCTGACCTTCTCCACCGACGACGACGCGGTGTACGTGCTGGCCGACCGGGTGGTCGCGAGCATCTGAACCACCGACGACGGACACCGGCCGAGGGCCGGTCGGGCAGCCCGAGTGCTGCCCGACCGGCCCTCGCCGTTCCCCGTGCCTCAGGCGGTGAGCCGCTCGGTCTCCCGGACGGCGGTCAGCGCGACGGCGACGGCCTCCGGCCGGCCCTGTGCGGCGATCACCAGGTCGTGCCCGGCCACGGCGAGCTGGTCGCCGACCGCGAACGGGCCGGCGTCCGGGACCTCGCGCGGCGGCTCGCCCTCCAGTTCCAGGGCGGCCGCGGCCAGGCCGCGGGCCAGCTCCAGGCCGGCCGCCGCGCGGGACGGGTGGCCGGGCACCGCGGCGAGCAGTCGGCTCTGCGGCATCGAACGGAACCGGTCCGCGAGGCGGTCGACGGCCTCGACCAGGGCGGCGGCGGACAGCGGGGGTGCGTCGGACATGCAGCGAGCGTATCGGGCACGCCCGGCACGTCCGGCCCGGCCCGGACGTGCCGCAGCCCCCGGGGGCGGTGCTCCCGGGGGCTGCGGCGACGTGCAGGGGCGACGGGTCAGTCGTCGCCGCGGAGGATGGCGATCAGGCGCAGCATCTCCAGGTAGATCCAGACCAGCGAGAGGGTGAGGCCGAAGGCGGCGCGCCAGGCCTCGCGCTCGGGGGCGCCGTTCTGGATCGCGTGCTCGATCTCGGCGAAGTCCAGCGAGAGGAAGAACGCGCCGAGGGCGATGCCGATCAGGCCGACCACGATGCCGAGCGGGCCGGAGCGCAGACCGAGGTCGGCGCCGAACATCGAGGCGATCATGTTGACCAGCAGCAGGCCGACGAAGCCCATCGCGATGGCGAGGCCGATCCGGGTGTACTGGGGGGTGACCCGGATCCGGCCGCTCTTGTAGGCGATCAGCATCGCGCCGAAGACCACCGCGGTGCCGAGCACGGCCTGGACGGCGATGCCGGGCCAGATCGTGTTGAAGACCTTGGTGATCGCGCCGAGGAAGAAGCCCTCCAGGGCGGCGTAGGCGAGGATCAGCGGCGGGCTGACGCTGCGCTTGAAGGTGATGACCAGGCCGACCACGAAGGCGGCGAAGGCGGCGCCGGCGGCGAAGGCGTAGCCCTCGTCCGGCAGCGCGAACCAGGCGACGGCGCCGGCGCCGACCAGGGCGAGCAGGGTGAGCGTCGTCCGGGCGACCACGTCGTCCATGGTCATCCGGCCGGTCTGCATCGGGCCCGCGGAGGGGGCCCGGTACATCTCGGCCAGCTGGTCGTCCGTCAGCTGGGCGCCCTCGGGACGCGCGTACGGGTTGGCGCCGTAGGGGTTGGCCGCGTAGGGGTTGTTGGCGTACGGGTCGGCGGCGTGGGGCTGCCGGGTGGCGTCGAACCCCGCGTATCCGGTGTCGCGGGTGAAGGACCCCTCCCGCGAGAAGACCGGGTTGCTGCTTCTCATCTCATTCCCTCCGGGGCGGCACGGCGCTGCCCACCGGACCAGGGTAATGGTTTGGCAAAGGCGTGCGCGTACGCCGCGAGGAGGATCTCCGACGGAGGACCGGGCGGGCCGCGCGGGGGCCGGCGGCGCCGCGTGCCCGGTCGGAGGTGCTGCGGGATGTGGTGCCCGGGGCCGGACTCGAACCGGCACGGCCTCGCGGCCAAGCAGTTTTAAGCTGCCCGTGTCTGCGTTCCACCACCCGGGCGTGAACCGCGCGCCCGTGTGCGGGCTGCCCCCGAGCCTAGTCGCCAAGGTCCCCGTTTCGCATGTTCCGACCACCGGAAGTTGTCATGTTTCCTTGCCATCTGACGAACAGTCCACGATTCGGCCACCGACCGGGCGATATCCGGCCACCTCGCCCTCAGGGTCGGTGTCATACCGCAGGAGGAGAAGGGCGGCCTCCGGATACGCCTGGCGGCGGTCGGCGCAACCGTTCGGCGGATCGACGGATTCCATGATCACGTACGGGAGGATCGTAAGGACGATCCCGCACCCTCCCGACAGGAGTCCCCCGTGACCACGACGACCGCACCCGCCGCCCGCACCGGCCAGGCGGCCGCCCGCGCCACCGGTCTGAGCAAGGTCTACGGGGAGGGCGAGACCCGCGTGGTCGCCCTCGACAGCGTGAGCGTGGCCTTCGGGCAGGGCGAGTTCACCGCGATCATGGGCCCGTCCGGCTCCGGCAAGTCGACCCTGATGCACTGCATGGCCGGCCTGGACACGGTCTCCTCGGGCTCCGCCACGATCGGCGGGACGGAGCTCGTCGGGCTGCGCGACAAGCAGCTGACCAAGCTCCGCCGGGACAAGATCGGCTTCATCTTCCAGGCGTTCAACCTGCTGCCCACGCTGACCGCGCTGGAGAACATCACCCTGCCGATGGACATCGCCGGCACCAAGGCGGACCGGCAGTGGCTGGACCGCGTGGTCGACACCGTCGGCCTCTCCGGCCGGCTCTCGCACCGCCCCTCCCAGCTCTCCGGCGGCCAGCAGCAGCGCGTGGCCTGCGCCCGCGCCCTGGCCTCCAAGCCGGAGATCATCTTCGCCGACGAGCCGACCGGCAACCTCGACTCCCGCTCCGGCGCGGAGATCCTCTCCTTCCTGCGCAACTCGGTGCGCGAGCTCGGCCAGACGGTCGTGATGGTGACGCACGACCCGGTCGCGGCCTCGTACGCCGACCGCGTGGTGTTCCTCGCCGACGGCCGGATCGTCGACGAGCTCACCGCCCCGACCGCCGACTCCGTCCTGGACCGCATGCGCCGCTTCGACGCCAAGGGCCGCACCAGCTGACACGGCGTCCGCCGCCCGCCCGCACCCACACCTCCAGGACACACACAGCCATGTACCGCACCGCACTGCGCAACGTGCTGGCCCACAAGGGCCGACTGCTGATGACGGCGCTCGCCGTCCTGCTGGGCACGGCCTTCGTGGCCGGCACCATGGTCTTCTCCGACACGCTCGGCGAGGCCATGAAGAACAGCCTCTCCAAGAGCTACTCGGACATCTCCGTCCTGGTCACCGACCCGGTGGCGGACTCGCCCTTCCGCGCCAAGGACCGGAGCGGCCCGAACCGGGGCAAGCTGACCGACGACACCGTCGCGAAGATCGCCGCGCTGCCCGGCACCGAGCGCGCCCGCGGCAACGTCAGCGGCTTCGTCGGCGTGGCCGACCGCAAGGGCGACCTGATAGGCCAGGGCTGGAGCTCCCGCGGCAGCAACTACGCCCCGGACGCCTCCGGCAAGGACACCCGCTACCCGATGGCCGAGGGCCGCGGCCCGCAGGCCGAGCAGGAGATCGCGCTCGACCGCCGCACCGCCGAGAAGGGCGGATACCACGTCGGCGACACCGTCCGGATCGCCTCCGACGGCCCGGCCACCGAGCGCACCCTGGTCGGCGTCTTCACCACCGACGACCCGGAGGTGGAGTCGGGCGGCACGCTGACCCTCTTCGACCGGGCCACCGCGCAGAAGCTGCTGCTCGCCCCCGGCCAGTACAGCACCGTCGCGGTCACCGCGAAGCCCGGCACCTCGCAGGACGAGCTGCTGCGGAGCATCACCGCCGTGCTGCCCGGCGAGGGCCAGATGCAGGCCGAGACCGGCCAGGAGCTGACCGACCGCCAGACCCGGATGATCGCCGACGGCACCACCGGCATGAAGACGGCGCTGCTCGCCTTCGCCGGCATCTCGCTCTTCGTCGGCATCTTCATCATCGCCAACACCTTCACCATGCTGGTCGCCCAGCGCACCCGTGAGCTGGCGCTGCTGCGCGCGGTCGGCGCCGGCCGCGGCCAGGTGACCCGCTCGGTGCTGATCGAGGCGCTGCTGATCGGCGTCATCGCCTCGGCGGCCGGCCTCGCCACCGGCATCGGGATCGGCGCGGGCATGCGGGCGCTGCTCGACGCGCTGGACGCGGGCCTGCCGGCCGGCCCCCTGGTGGTCGCGCCCGCGACGGTGGCGGTCTCGCTGGTGGTCGGCGTCGTCGTGACGACGCTCTCCGCGCTGCTGCCCGCCGTCCGTGCCTCGCGGATCGCCCCGGTCGCCGCGATGAGCAGCGGCGACCAGCCCGCCCCGCAGAAGAGCCTGATCGTCCGGAACGTCATCGGCGGTCTGATCGCGGCCGGCGGCCTCGGCCTGGTGGCGCTCGGCGCCGCGTCCGGCGACTCCTCCGGCCGGGTGCCGGTGGCGGCCGGCGCGGGCCTCGCCCTGATCGGCATCTTCATCCTGCTGCCGCTGCTGTCCCGCCCGGTGATCGCGCTGGTCGGCCCGCTGCTGCGGGCCTCCGCGGGCACCGCCGGCCGGCTGGCCCAGCAGAACGCGGTGCGCAACCCGCGCCGCACCGCGGCCACCGCGGCCGCGCTCACCATCGGCCTCGCCCTGGTCAGCTCGCTGACGGTGCTGGGCGCCTCGGTCGGCGACGCCGTCGACCGGTCGGTCACCAGCAGCATGACGGCGGACTACAGCATCAAGACCGCCAACGGCATCTCGCCGGACCCGAAGCTGGCCGCCGCGGTCGCCAAGGTCCCGGGGGTGGCCGCGGTCAGCCCGATGTCGGACGTCTACTGGAAGCTGGGCGGTTCGGAGCGGGCGATCAGCGGCGTCGACGCCGGCGCGGTCGACAAGGTCGTCGCGCTCACCCTGGACAGCGGCTCCGCGGCCTCGCTGAAGGAGGGCCAGGTCCTCGTCCAGGCCGAGACGGCGAAGGGCAACGGCTGGGCGGTCGGCACCGTCCTGCCGGTGGAGTACCCGGACGGCAGCACCGCCCGGGTCACCGTCGGCGGCGTCTTCCGGAAGAACGAGCTGCTCTCCCCGGTCGTGATGGCCAACACCGAGGTCTTCAAGCACAGCGAGGACCCGTACGTCACCCAGATCCTGGTGAAGGCCGCCGACGGCCCGAGCGACGGCCTGCGCAAGGCCATCAAGGACGCCACCGGCAGCAACCCGGTGATCGACGTGAAGACCAAGCAGGACATCCGGGACGAGTTCAGCAAGATCATCACCTTCATGCTGAACCTGATGTACGGCCTGCTGGCGATGTCGGTGCTGGTGGCGGTGCTCGGCGTGGTGAACACGCTGGCGATGTCGGTCTTCGAGCGCAAGCGGGAGATCGGCATGCTGCGGGCGATCGGCCTGGACCGCCGGGGCGTCAAGCGGATGGTCCGCCTGGAGTCCGTGGTGATCTCGATGTTCGGCGCGGTGATCGGCGTCCTGCTCGGCTGCTTCCTGGCCTGGGCGGTCAACGGCACCCTGGAGTCGAGCCTGCCGGGCCTCGCCACCGTCCTCCCCTACGGCAAGCTGCTGCTCTTCCTGGCGCTGGCCGGGCTGGTCGGCATGGTGGCGGCCATCTGGCCGGCCCGCCGGGCCGCCCGCCTGGACATCCTGGGCGCCATCAAGACGGACTGACGCACCGTCCGCAGGGCCCCGGCACCGAGGAGGTGCCGGGGCCCTGCGGCGTTCCCGGGCCTGCGGCG